>NZ_JBHTSA010000031.1:0-81888 GCF_042795405.1 Streptomyces sp. NPDC056480
GTAGTACCCCACGACCAACCACCGGTTGGAACCGCCGCCTGCGGCCTCGTCGGGGAACCAGTGCTCACCGCCCCCGACGGCCTTCCCTTCGCGCCCGCGCACCCGACGCTCGCGCGCACGATCCGAGCGGAGCACCAGATGAGAGGTCAGCGAGCCGCCCTGCGGCCCTCCCGCGCCCAGACGCGCGGCGCGGCGATCGCCGCACTCGTGGCACTCGCCCCCCTTCTCCCCGCGGCCGCCGTGGCCCTGGGCGCGCACGAGGTCGACACCCGGCTCCCCTACCTCTGCACCCTGCCCTCGGGCCCGCAGCCCGCCACGGTACGAATCAGGGCGACCGTCCCCGACCGGGCGACCGTCGGCGAGACGATCGAGGCCACCGACGTCAGCACGACGCTGGAACTCCCGGCCGCGGTCGCGGCCGAACTCACCGCCCTCGAGGCCGCCACCGTACGGGCGGAGACGACGCTCACGGTCGGCGTGGGCCAGAACGGCGAGCGTACGGACGTCACATGGCTCGGCACGGCCCAGCCCGCCGCCGTCCCCGCCGAAGGCCCGCTCACGCTCACCGGCACCGGTGACGTCCCCGCCCTCACGACGGGCACCGCCGGCGACCTGACCCTCACCGCCGGAAGCCTCGCCGTCGCCCTCGCCCCGAGCAAGGCCGACGGTACGCCCACCAGTCCGGCGTCCCTCTCCGTCAGCTGCGTCCCCGGGCCGGACGCGGAGGGCCGTACGGCGCTCGCCGCGATCCCCGTCACACCGGGCTCCACCGCCCCCACGAGCCCCGGCACGCCGTCCACTCCCCCGACCGCCCCCTCCTCGTCCCCGCCCCCCTCCGCCTCGCCCTCGTCCTCGACCACCCCCTCCGGACGGCCGTGGACCCCGGCCGGCCGGGAGACCACGGACGGAACGACCGGAGCGCCGCCCGACCCGGGGTCCGCCACGGACGCCGGCAAGGGCCCGAGGGTGGCCGCCGAGGAGGCGCCCGGCACCGCAGTCCGCCCGAAGGCACCGCCCTGCATCACCGAGAAGCCGACCTCCACCTCGCTCTCCGCGTACATCACCGGCTACTCCAACGTGCGCAAGCTCGACGGGGCCTCGCTCATCCCGGTGTCCTGCGTGCAGCTCGAACAGGGCGAGCCGGTGATCGACTTCCGCCCGGACGGCACCCTGCACCTGCTCCAGAAGTCGGAGGGCTCCCTCCGGTACCAGGGGCGCAAGCAGTCCCCGCCCTTCACGTCCACCTTCCTGACCTTCGGCTTCGCGCCCACCACGGCGACCCTGGTGCTGGAGCAGGCGGGACCCCTGGTCGTCGAGTCGGACGTCCTCCTCGTCTTCCCCGACAACATCGCGGAGACCTACGTCCGGGTCCCGCTCGTCCTGCGCGTTCTCGACGTCGAGGTCAACGGCACCCCGCTGGACGTCGGCCCCGACTGCCGCACGGTCACACCGCTCAGGTCCCCCGAGCCCCAGCCCTCCAAGTACCCCGGTGACCACCTGGTGCTGCTCGGCAAGGGACAGCTCCTCAACGGCACCGACGCCACCGGCTACGTCCTCACCAGCGGCGGCCCGCTCACCGGCGAGGTGACGATCCCCGCGTTCAAGGGCTGCGGCGCCGGCGGCGAGAGCCTCGACCGCCTCCTCACCGCTTCCATCTCCGGCCCCGGCAACCACATCAGGCAGATCCAGGGCCAGACCTGCGCGGTGGGCGTGGAGGTGCCCACCGAGGGCCAGTGCACCGCGGACCGCCAGCCGTACGTGGTCCCCAAGCCCGAGCGCTGAGCCCGCGCACCCGGTCGGCCCCGGCCCACCCCGGGCCACCCCGGGTCACCCCGGGCCCGCGCCCCTCACACCCTCTCCCCCTCTCCCCTCGCCCCTCGCCCCCCTCAACGAAAGGCATCGTCATGCCCCTGGTCTCCTCCCGCACGCGCCTCGCCACGCTCTCCGCCCTGACGGCGCTCGGCGCCTTCGCCTCCATGGGGACGGCGACGGCCGCCGACCCGCAGCTGAACGGCAGTTGGGGACCGTCCACCCGCTGCCCCGTCGACGCGGGGGCGATGCTCGCCTCGGACGGTCTCGACACCTCGCCCCAGTGCGTCGTCTCCTACTCCGCGAGCGGCTCCATCAAGCTGGGCAACACCACCGTGACCACCGGCAGCACCAACCTCCAGATCGGCGTCGTCCAGAACGCGGACGGCACCAGCACCGTCGCCGCACCCGCCGGCGGCGCGCTGATCGCCGCCCCGGCCACCGTCCCCGGCGGCCTCCTCGGTCTGATGTGTCCCAGTGACATCCCGTTCATCACCGACATCTGCCGGCAGCTGACCGACGCCAAGCTCAACAAGATCACCGCCACCATGGAGTCGGTCGGCACCCCCTCGGACTTCGACCAGATCGCGGGCGTCCTCACCGACAAGCCGATCGTGTCCATCCCGGTCCGCATCCGGCTCGAGAATCCGTTCCTGGGCAGCAACTGCTACATCGGGACGAAGGCCAACCCCATCATCCTGCGCCCGAGCAACCTCACGTCGCCCGACTTCGGCGTCGAGCGCTTCAACGGCGACGGCTCCCCGAACGAGGAGGGCGACATGAGCCGTCTCAACATCCTCGGCTCCACCCAGAGCGACAAGACCTTCGCCGTCCCCGGCGCCAGCGGCTGCGGCCTCGGCTGGTTCGGTCTGATCGACGCCGCCGTCAACCTCAAGACGGGGCTGCCCTCCGCCGCCGGCAAGAACAGCCTCACCCTCAACAACACCCAGACCCACCTGACGGGCCTCTTCGCCCCCGGTCTCGCCGCACCCGACGCGGGCAAGGTCCTCTCCCGGAACTGGCACTCGGCCGTTCGGTAACGGCCATCCAGGGTCGATTCCCGGCCTACTAGGTAAGCGCGTACCCCTCCGGCACGCCAACTCTTGCTCAACGTGTGTACAGCACACAGCAGTTGACTTAGCTTCAGCAGTCCACGTAGGTACGCACCTGACGACCACGGCGGCGCCCACCACGCCAGGCTGGGCTCCGCACCGTCGCTCCCCCACCGGTCGCGTAGGAGAGCAAGGGATCGGTTCATGCCCGCAATCGCCCAGTCGCCGGACATCGGTGAACCGCTCGAACCGCTCCCCAGGGAGTTCGCCGCCCTGATGAGGCCGGAGATCCCCGGCCTCATCAAGGAGATCGGCATGGAGGTCCAGCGGACCTACCCCGTGTACGCCCATCTCTTCAACGGGCCGCACTCGGACGCGATCCGCCAGGGTGTGGAGCAGGCGCTCGCCGCCTTCGTGGAGCGGGTCGCCGACCCCGGGACGAACTCGGCCCTCAGGGACGAACTGCTCCGCAAGTTCGGCCGCGTGGAGGCCTACGAGGGACGCGACCTCGACACCTTGCTGGGCGCCTACCGCCTGGGCGCGCGCGTCGCACTGCGCCGGGCCAAGATCATCGGACGTACGTACAACCTCTCCCCCACCCTGATCCTCGCCTTCGCCGACGCCCTCTTCGCCTACGTCGACGAGCTGGAGGCGCTGTCCCGCGAGGGCTACGTCATGGTCCAGACCCGCGCGGTGTCCGACGTGGCCGCGCTGCGAAGACAGTTACTCCACCTGGTCGTCGCGGGCCCGCCGCTGCCCCGGGCGACGATCGCCGAGCTGTGCCGGGACGCCTCCTGGCAGCTCCCCGCCGAGTGCACCCTGGTCGCCCTCCGCCCGCCGCTCGCCGAACTCGTCCAGGCGGGGCTCGACCGGGACGTCCTCGCCGACCTCAGCCTTCCCCAGCCCTATCTGCTCATCCCCGGCCCGCTGACCGCCGACCGCCTCGCGATGCTCGGCTCCGCCCTGGCCGGCACCTCCGCCGTCGTCGGTCTGACCGTGCCGCCGGCCCAGGCCGCGCACTCCCTCCGCTGGGCCCGGCGCGTCCTCCAGCTCATCGACGACGGCGTCGTCGCCGACGCTCCCCTCGTGCACTGCGGGGACCACTTGACAACGTTGTGGCTGCTGTCCGACCCGGCCCTGGTGGCCCAGCTCGCCCGGCGCGAACTCGCGCCGCTCGACGAGCTGTCCGGCACCCGGCGCGACCGGCTGATCGAGACCCTGCGCGTCCACATCTCCACCCGCGCGCCCGCCGAGCAGGTCGGCGAGATGCTCGGCGTGCACGCCCAGACGGTCCGCTACCGGCTGCGGAACCTGGACAGCCACTTCGGCGACCGGCTCCTCGACCCCGACCACCGGTTCGCCCTCGAAGCGGCCCTGCGGGCACTCCACCTCGGCGGGAGACGGACGGACTGAGCCGGTCCGGGTACGCGCCTGCGCGTACCCGGCCCCGGTCGTACGGACAGCCGCCTACGCCGTCCTGGGCGTGAGGCGGCAGCGGGCCGGGCCGGCCGCCTGCAGGGTGATCGCGGGCGCCACCGGCACCACCGTGTCGACGGCCTCGAAGTCGTACCGCTGGAGGATCATCGCCAGCGCGATCACCGACTCCAGCATCGAGAAGTGCTGGCCGATGCACGCGCGCGGGCCGCCGCCGAAGGGGAACCAGGCGTAGCGGGGGCGGGCGGCCTCCGCCTCGGGCGTGAAGCGGTCCGGGTCGAAGCGCTCCGCGTCCTCCCAGTAGTCCGGATGACGGTGGGTGACCCAGGGGGCGACGATGACGTCCGCGCCGGCCGGGACGGCGACGCCGCCGATCGAGGTGGCGGCGACGGCGCGGCGCCCGATGACCGGGGCGGCCGGGAAGAGCCGCATGGCCTCCTTGAGGACCCGGGTGACGTACGGCAGGGCGTCGAGGTCAGCGGCGCCGGGGGTACGGCCGGCGAGGACCCGGTCGACCTCCTCGTGGGCCCGCTTCCGCTCCTCCGGGTGCAGGGCGAGGAGGTGGAGGGCGAAGCCGAGGGAGGTGGCGGTGGTCTCGTGGCCGGCGAGCAGGAAGACGAGGACCTGTTCGCGCAGCTCGGTCGCGTCGAAGCTGCCGTCCTCGGCGCTCTCGGCCTCGACGAGGAGGGTCAGCAGGTCCTGGCCGTCGCCGGTGGCGCGGCCGGAGTCGCGGCGCTCGGCGATGATGCGGTCGCAGACCTCGTACAGCGCCCGGTGGACGGAGGCGGCACGGCGGTTGCCGGGGGTGGGCCAGTCACGGGGGACGTTGAGCGGGGAGTAGCCGCGGCGCAGGACGTAGGCGCCGACGTCGGGGAAGTTGTTCTCGACGATCTCGACGGCCGCGTCGACGTCCGTGCCGAAGAGGATGCGGGCGACGGCACGCAGGGCGAGGCGGGCCATGTCCTGGAGGACGTCGACGGACGCGGCGTCGGCCGCCCGCCACTCCTCGGTGAGGGTGGTGACCTCGGCGGCGATGGCGGCGGCGTAGCCGTCGACCCGGCGGCGGGTGAAGAGGGGCTGGACGAGCCGGCGCTGACGGAGGTAGTCCTCGTCCTGGCTGGTGAGGAGCCCGTTACCGAAGGACTCGCGGACCTCCTGGTAGAAGGCGTTGTCCTTGCGGAAGTTGGCCGATTCCCCGGCGAGGACCTGCTGGGCCCCCTCGGCGGAGAAGACGCCGTAGACGGTGGCGCGGACGCCCGGCGGCCCGGCGGTGATCCGTACGACGTCGCCGTGGTCGCGGCGGGCGCGGAGGAAGGTGCCCAGGGAGTCGTTCTTGAGGTCGAGCATGGAGCCGAGCAGCGGCAGCCCCGCGAGCAGGGGCGCTTCGGTACCGGTGGTGATGGCCATGAACGGTTCCCCTCGAAAGTCGCCTGACGGGCGATTGTCCCGCAGCGGGTGACTCACGGGTAGGGATGCCCGAACAGCGGACCGGATCTGGCCTGTTGGCTCGATCCGGGCGCCTGTCGGAGGTGCTGGATCCGGGCGGCTGTCAGTGGTGTCTGAGACGCTCGCCCCATGGAACGCCCCGAGATGACCCTGCAACTGACCATCGACTGCGCGGACCCGCAGCGCCTGGTGCCGTTCTGGCTGGAGGCCCTGCGCTACGTCCCCGATCCGCCGCCGGAGGGTCACGCCACCTGGCGGGACTACTGGGAGGCGATCGGCGTCCCCGAGGACGAGCTGGGCGAGGACGCCGGAGAGCTCCCGGAGTCCATCGTGGACCCGAAGGGCGTGGGCCCCCGGGTCTGGTTCCAGCGCGTCCCGGAGCCGAAGACGGCCAAGAACCGCGTCCACCTGGACCTGAAGGTAGGCGGCGGCCGCGGGGTGCCGCTCGCCCTGCGCCGCGAGCGGGTGGACGGCGAGGTGACGCGGCTCACGGCCCTCGGCGCGACGATCCTGTACACGATGGACGAGCCGAACGGCATGGACTACTACGCGGTGGTCCTCCAGGACCCCGAGGGCAACGAGTTCTGTCTCGTCTGACGCCCCGCCCGGCAGGGCGGGACGGGGTCGGTGGCAGACCGCATCGCGCGGACGACGAGGAACAGGAGACCGAGGTGGCCGAGACCACGGTGGCCGAGGTGATGGCCGAGCTGGCCGCGCTGGAGGACCCGAAGGCGCGCGCGGTGAACGAGAGGCACGGTGACGACCACGGTGTGAACCTCGGGAAGCTGCGCGCGCTCGCGAAGCGGCTCAAGACGCGGCAGGACCTCGCGGAGCCGCTCTGGGAGACGGACGACAGCGCGGCCCGGCTCCTTGCGCTGCTGGTCTGCCGCCCGAAGGCCTTCGGGCGGGACGAGCTGGACGCCATGCTCCGCGGGGCACGCACGCCGAAGGTGCACGACTGGCTCGTGAACTACGTGGTGCGGAAGAGCCCCCACGCCGAGGAGCTGCGCCTGGCGTGGACCGCCGACCCGGATCCGGTGGTCGCGAGCGCCGGCTGGGCCCTGACCACCGAGCGGGTCGCGAAGAAGCCCGACGGCCTCGACCTCGACGGCCTGCTCGACGTCGTCGAGGCGGAGATGAAGGACGCCCCGGACCGTCTGCAGTGGGCGATGAACCACTGCCTGGCCCAGATCGGGATCGAGCACCCCGGGCAGCGCGCCCGGGCGCTGGGCATCGGTGAGCGCCTGGAGGTCCTCAAGGACTACCCGACGTCCCCGGGCTGCACGTCTCCGTTCGCCCCCGTCTGGATCACCGAGATGGTGCGCCGCCGGGAGGAGGCGTAGGAACACGGCCCTCCGGCCCGAGAGCGTGGCGCAACGCACGCCCGAACCGTGCCTGCTTTGTCAGACCCGGGCCCTAGCCTTGGACACATGTCCCATCACCACAGAGAGACCCCGAGCCCCGAAGCCCTGAACGACGCCATTCGCACGTTGTGGGTGCGCGCCGGCGAGCAGCAGCGCTCCCTGACGGCCGACGAGCAGCGGATCTACCAGGTACTTGTGACAGCGTGGGCCGAGGCGACGCAGACCGAGCAGAGGCTCGCCGCCTGAGCTACGGCCGCCATTCGGCGCGGTAGTCGGGATGGCCTGCGTACGGCAGAGCCAGGACCCGGATCGTCCACTCCGGCGTCACGGGCGGAGCCGTGAACCGAGCGCCGGTGTCGTCGTGGACCCAGCGCTCGCCGTCGGCTTCCGTGACCGGCCCCATCCGGCGGAGGGCGCACGACCCGGTGAACGCGTGCTCGCCGCCGAGGCCGCACACGGGCGGGCAGGAGACGGCAGAGGCGTCGAGCAGCTGCCGCTTCGCCATGACCTCGGTCACCACGCGCGCCTTGGCGATCCGGAGGTGCGGATGGCCGGCGATCTCCCACGGGCGGAGGATGCCGTCGGTGTCGCCGAGCCGGGCGGCGGTCGCGACCTCCTCCTCGTAGCGGGCCTTGAGGAATGCGATCAGGTCGTCCACGGGGCTCTCCGGAAGGCGTCCCGCCCCGGTGCGTCACGACGGGGCGGGTCCGCGTGCCGCATCGGCCGGCAGGGGCGGATGGATGGCCTCACTGTACGAGCGGCCGCCGACGGTTCGGGGGCGTTCCGCGAGGTACGGCGAAGAGGCCCGCACCGGCGCGGTGCGGGCCTTCTTCCCCGGCGCTCCTCCGTGCGCGTCGCACCGGGAGTTCCGGCCGCGCAGCCGGCTACTTCGCGATGGCCCGGCTGATCACCATGCGCTGGATCTCGCTGGTGCCTTCGAAGATCGTATAGATGGCCGCGTCGCGGTGCATGCGCTCCACCGGGTACTCACGGGTGTAGCCGTTGCCGCCGAGGATCTGGATGGCCTGTGCCGTGACCTTCTTGGCGACCTCGCTCGCGTACAGCTTGGACATGGAGCCCTCGGCCGCCGTGAAGGGCTTGCCGGCCGTCGCCATCCACGAGGCGCGCCAGACCAGCAGGCGGGCCGCGTCGATCTGGGTGGCCATGTCGGCGAGCTGGAAGGCGACGCCCTGGTTCTCGATGATCGGGCGGCCGAACTGGACGCGGGTCCTGGCGTAGTCGAGGGCGACCTCGTACGCGGCGCGGGCCGTGCCGACGGCCATGGCGCCGACCGCGGGGCGGGAGGCCTCGAAGGTGGCCATGGCGGCGTTCTTCACGCGCTCCCCGCCGCCCGCCTTGGCCTTCTCCCGGGCGCGGGCCAGGCGCTCGTCGAGCTTCTCCTTGCCGCCGAGCAGGCAGTGGCCGGGGACGCGGACGTCCTCCAGGACGACCTCGGCGGTGTGGGAGGCGCGGATGCCGTGCTTCTGGAACTTCTGGCCCTGGGAGAGGCCGGGGGTGTTCGGCGGCACGATGAAGGAGGCGTGGCCCTTCGAGCCGAGCTCGGCGTCGACGACCGCGACGACGACGTGGACGTTGGCGATGCCGCCGTTGGTCGCCCAGGTCTTGGTGCCGTTGAGCACCCACTCGTCGGTGGCCTCGTCGTACACGGCGCGGGTGCGCATCGAGGCGACGTCCGAGCCCGCGTCGGGCTCGGACGAGCAGAACGCGGCGACCTTGACGTCGTTCGCGTCGCCGTACATCTGCGGGACCCAGGTGCCTATCTGCTCCTCGGTGCCGTTGGCGAGGACGCCGACGGCGGCGAGGCCCGTGCCGACGATGGAGAGCGCGATGCCGGCGTCGCCCCAGAAGAGCTCCTCCATCGCCATGGGGATGCCGAGACCGGTCGGGTCGAAGAACTGCTGGGCATAGAAATCGAGCGAGTAGATGCCGATCTTGGCGGCTTCCTGGATGATCGGCCAGGGAGTCTCCTCACGCTCGTCCCATTCGGCGGCCGCGGGGCGCATCACATCGGCGGCGAAGCCGTGGAGCCAGTCGCGGACCTGCTTCTGGTCATCGTTGAGATCGAGCGTGAACTCGCCCATATTCCCTCCCAGCAGTACGTTACTTGCGGTAACACCAGTCTGTTACCGGCGGGTATGGGCTGTCAACCTGCGGTGGAGCGGTTCGGCCCGACCGGCAACGGACACCAGCCGGGTGTTACGTTGCGACAGCCTCACGAATCGCACGGGCGGGGAGACACGCTTATGGACATCGCACACCGGACCACCGACCAGCAGACGCCCGCCGAACAGCGGCGACGCGAACTGCTGGAGGCGGCGGACCGGGTGGTGCTCCGGGACGGCCCCAAGGCGTCCATGAACGCGATCGCGGCGGAGGCGGGCATCACCAAGCCGATCCTCTACCGCCACTTCGGCGACAAGGGCGGCCTCTACCGCGCCCTCGCCATCCGGCACACGGACGCCCTCCTCGCCGCCCTGCGGGCCGCGCTCGACGCACCGTCCGACCGCCGCCGCCGCGTCGAATCCACCCTCGACACCTACCTCGCCTCGATCGAGGCGCTGCCCCAGGTGTACCGCTTCCTCATGCATCCGGCGGAGGAGTCGCACCAGACCGAGCAGGGCTTCGACGTCGGCCGCCACTCCGCCCCGCTGCTCCGGCGGATGGGCGAGGAGCTCGGCCAGGTCATCGCCGAGCGCGTCGATCTCGGCCCCGGCGCCGAGGCCCAGGCCCGGATCTGGGGTCACGGCATCGTCGGCATGATGCACGCGGCCGGCGACTGGTGGCTCGGCGAGCGCCCCTGCTCCCGCGAAGACCTCGTCCGCAGCCTGGCCGACCTCCTGTGGGGCCGCCTCGCGCAGGCACCGGACCTTCCCGGCGGACCGGGGTTCTAGCCTCCCGCCGGGGTCGCCGGGCCCCGGTGACCCCGGGCGCCTCCCGGCCCCGACCCCGGCGGCTTCCGGGCTCCGGGTTCGGGCTCCGGGTTCGGGCTCCGGGTTCGGGCTCCGGGTTCGGGCTCCGGAAGGCCCGAGAGGCCTCCGGGCCCCTCGGGCCTCCGCCCTCGTCAGCCCTCCAGGACTCCGGCCCCGCTGCCCCACGGCTGCTTGCGGATCGCGCGGATCAGACGTGACTTGCGCCACCCCGTGACGTGGTCCGCGTAGACCCCGCCGTCCAGGTGGTCGGCCTCGTGCTGGAGGCAGCGGGCGAAGAAACCCGTGCCCTCCACCCGTACCGGAGTCCCGTCCAGCCGTACTCCCTCGACCACGGCACGGTCGTAACGGGGCGTCGGAGCCTCGAGACCCGGCAGCGAGAGGCAGCCCTCGGGCCCCCGGAACAGGTCGCCGTCCGCCTCCACCAGGCGCGGGTTCACGACATGTCCCAGGTGGCGGGTCTCCTCGTCGTCGGGGCAGTCGTACACGAAGACCCGCAGGCCCACGCCCACCTGGTTCGCCGCCAGGCCGACGCCGTTCGCCGCGTACATCGTGGCGAACATGTCCTCGACGAGGCGGGCGAGTTCGGGCCCGAAGTCGGTGACGGGCGCGCAGGGTGTGTGCAGCACGGGTTCGCCGAGCAGAGTCATCGCTCGGACGTGGCCGGAACTGCCGGGGATGGGGCGGTTTCGCATGGCGGTAAGGGTACGGTCCGCCGTGACCTGGCTGTTTCGCGCGGCCGGTCGGCGGTGCCGCTGTTCGGGCTGCTGGCCGGATCTCGATAGGCTGAGCCCGGACCGACGCAAGGAGGAACAAGAACGATGTCAGGACACCCCGGTAATCCAGAGCCGCTGTCGCCGCGCGCCAAGCTGGCCGTGACGGCGGGCAGGGCCGCGGCCGCGGTGTCGCGTGCGGCGGGACGCGGCAGCGGATCGGTGATCGGCGGCAAGGTGGCGCTGAAGCTCGACCCCGACCTCCTCGGCCGGCTCGCACAGCATCTGGACGTCGTCCTGGTGTCGGCGACCAACGGCAAGACGACGACGACCCGGCTGATCGCGGAGGCCCTGCGCGCCGCCGGCCCCGTCGTATCGAACGCCCTCGGCGCCAACATGCCCGCCGGCATCACCTCGGCGCTGGCCGGTGGCTCGGACTCCAAGTACGGCGTCATCGAGGTCGACGAGAAGTACCTGGCCGGCGTCGCCCGCGACACCACGCCCAAGGTGATCGCGCTGCTCAACCTCTCCCGCGACCAGCTCGACCGCGCCGCCGAGACCCGGATGCTCGCCGAGAAGTGGCGCGAGGGCCTCAACGGAACGAAGGCCGTCGTCGTCGCGAACGCCGACGACCCGCTCATCGTGTGGGCCGCCTCCTCCTCGCCGAACGTGGTGTGGGTCGCCGCCGGCCAGGAGTGGAAGGACGACGCCTGGTCGTGCCCCGCCTGTGGCGGTGTGATGCAGCGTCCGGGCGACGACTGGTTCTGCGGCGAGTGCGGCTTCCGCCGTCCCGCGCCGAGCTGGGCGCTCAGCGGCGACCACGTGCTCGACCCGCACGGTTCGGCCTGGCCGATCCGGCTCCAGCTGCCCGGCCGCGCCAACAAGGCGAACGCCGCGACCTCGGCCGCCGTCGCCGCCGTCTTCGGAGTGCCGCCGCAGGTGGCCCTGGAGCGCATGTACCAGGTGCAGGCCGTCGCCGGACGCTACGACGTGGTGTCCTTCCAGAGCCGTGAGCTGCGCCTGCTGCTCGCGAAGAACCCCGCGGGCTGGCTCGAAACGTTTTCCCTCATCGACGGACCGCCCGCCCCGGTGATCCTCTCCGTCAACGCGCGCGGCGCCGACGGCACGGACACCTCCTGGCTGTGGGACGTGGACTACGGCCGGCTCGCCGGACACCCGATCATGGTGATCGGCGACCGCCGGCTGGACCTCGCCGTCCGCCTGGAGGTCGCGGGTGTGGACTTCCGCGTCTGCGAGACGCTGGACGAGGCCGTCGCGATGGCCCCGCCCGGACAGATCGAGCTGATCGCCAACTACACCGCCTTCCAGGACGTCCGCCGCCGCGTCGGCAACTGACCCGTAGAGGACTTGCAGCATGAGTGACAGCAGCCTGCGCCTGGTCTGGGTCTACCCGGACCTGCTCAGCACCTACGGCGACCAGGGCAACGTCCTCGTCGTCGAGCGCCGCGCCCTCCAGCGCCGGCTCAACGTCGAGCGCGTCGACGTCCGCAGCGACCAGCCGGTGCCGACCTCGGGCGACATCTATCTGATCGGCGGCGGCGAGGACCGTCCGCAGCGGCTCGCGGCCGAGCGGCTGCTCCGCGACGGCGGCCTGTCCCGGGCCGCCTCCAACGGCGCGATCATCTTCTCGGTCTGCGCCGGCTACCAGATCCTGGGGCACGAGTTCGTCAACGACGTCGGCGAGCGGCAGCCGGGCCTCGGCCTGCTCGACGTCACCACGACCCGCGGCGAGGGCGCCCGCTGCGTCGGCGACGTCCTCGGGGACATCGACCCGCGCCTCGGCCTGCCCCAGCTGACGGGCTTCGAGAACCACCAGGGCATCACCCATCTCGGCCCGACGGCCCGGCCGTTCGCGCGGACGGTGTTCGGCAACGGCAACGGGACCGGCGACGGCACCGAGGGCGCGTACAACGACACCGTCTTCGGTACGTACATGCACGGCCCCGTCATGGCCCGCAACCCGCAGATCGCGGACCTGCTCCTGAAGCTGGCCCTCGATGTGAACGCGCTGCCGCCGACGGACGACCGCTGGTACGAGGCCCTGCGCGCCGAGCGCATCGCGGCCGCCACGCAGCCCGCGTAGCGACCGCAGGACCCGTCCGGGACGGGTCCTGGGGGCAACACGCGCGCCGTTGTTGGTCCCTCGTACGAACGTACGTTGTCCACTGTGCGGACATCCGGTTCGGCCCCGCCACCCTGCGGCGATAGGGTGGCGGGGATCCAGCCGGACGACGTGGTCCGGGAGTCGGCCCACGTTGCAAAGGTTTTTGGGCTATGCGCATTGGCGTGCTCACCTCCGGCGGAGACTGCCCCGGTCTGAACGCTGTCATCCGTTCCGTCGTGCACCGCGCCGTCGTCGACCACGGCGACGAGGTCATCGGCTTCCACGACGGGTGGAAGGGCCTCCTCGAGTGCGACTACCGCAAGCTCGACCTCGAGGCGGTGGGCGGCATCCTGGCCCGCGGCGGCACCATCCTCGGCTCCTCGCGGGTCCAGCCCGCGCACCTGGTCGACGGCGTCGAGCGCGCCCGCGGCCATGTGGCCGACCTGGGGCTCGACGCGATCATCCCGATCGGCGGCGAGGGCACCCTCAAGGCGGCGAACCTGCTCTCCGAGGCCGGTCTCCCGATCGTCGGCGTCCCGAAGACGATCGACAACGACATCGCCTCCACCGACGTCACCTTCGGCTTCGACACGGCCGTGACCGTCGCCACCGAGGCCCTCGACCGGCTGAAGACCACCGCCGAGTCGCACCAGCGCGTCCTCGTCGTCGAGGTCATGGGCCGTCACACCGGCTGGATAGCGCTGCACTCCGGCATGGCCGCCGGCGCGCACGCCGTGGTCGTCCCCGAGCGCCCCTTCGACATCGACGAGCTGACCACCCGGGTGGGCGAGCGCTTCGAGGCCGGCAAGCGGTTCGCGATCGTGGTCGTCGCCGAGGGCGCGAAGCCGCGTGAGGGCTCGATGGACTTCAAGACCGCGGGCACCGACATCTACGGCCACGAGCGCTTCACCGGGATCGCCAACCAGCTCTCCGTGGAGCTGGAGCGGCGCCTCGGCAAGGAGGCCCGCCCGGTGATCCTGGGTCACGTCCAGCGCGGCGGCACCCCCACCGCGTACGACCGCGTCCTCGCGACCCGCTTCGGCTGGCACGCGGTCGAGGCCGCGCACCGGGGCGAGTTCGGCATGCTGACGGCCCTGCGCGGCACGGACATCACGATGGTCCCGCTGGCCCAGGCCGTGGAGAGCCTCAAGACGGTCCCCGCCGACCGCTACGCCGAGGCCGAGTGCGTGATCTGACGCACGTCGGTGCGGACGCGTTCGCGTGACACCGCCCCCGGTCGCAGTCGCGGCCGGGGGCGGTTCTAGTCTGGTGCGGACAACAAGCGCGAATCGGGCTCCAGGAGTACTCACGATGGATCACAGCGGGCACGGCATGACCACGGATCTGCCGCCGTTCACGCTGGGACGGGGCCTGGAGTTCTCTCCCGACCTGTTCTTCCTGATCGGCTGCCTCGCGGCGCTCGGTCTGTACGGCTGGGGCGTGGCGCGGCTGCGGCGGCGCGGGGACGCCTGGCCGGTGAGCCGGACGGTGTTCTTCACCGTCGGCGTGCTGACCATCGCGCTCGTCATGTGCACCAAGCTCAACGACTACGGCATGGTCATGTTCAGCGTGCACATGGTGCAGCACATGGTGATCTCCATGCTGTCGCCCATCCTGCTGCTGCTGGGTGCGCCGGTGACGCTGGCCCTGCGGGCGCTGCCGGTGGCGGGCCGGGGCTCGACGGGGCCGCGCGAGCTGCTCCTGAAGCTGCTGCACAGCCGGTACATGAAGGTGATCACGCACCCCGGCTTCACGATCCCGATGTTCATCGCGAGCCTGTACGCGCTCTACTTCACGCCGCTCTTCGACTTCCTGATGGGCTCCAAGCCGGGCCACGTCGGGATGATGGTCCACTTCCTGATGGTGGGCGTGGTCTTCTTCTGGCCGATCATGGGCGTCGACCCGGGTCCGCACCGTCCGGGTTACGTGATGCGGATGCTGGAGCTGTTCGCGGGCATGCCGTTCCACGCCTTCTTCGGCATCGCGCTGATGATGGCGTCGGAGCCGATGGTGAAGGCGTACGCGAACCCGCCGGCCTCGCTGGGGATCGACGCGCTCACCGACCAGAACGCGGCGGGCGGCATCGCGTGGGCGTTCAGCGAGATCCCGTCGGTGCTGGTGCTGATCGCGCTGGTCTACCAGTGGTACCACTCCGAGCAGCGGCAGGCGGTCCGCCAGGACCGGGCCGCCGACCGGGACGGGGACAAGGAGCTGGAGGCGTATAACGCGTACCTCGCCTCGCTCCAGGCCAAGCGGTGACGACCGGCGTGCGGTGAGCGGTCGGCGGTGCCTCTTCGGGCCCGGCGCGGGACCTCTGACGGGGTCCGGCGCCGGGCCCGGTCCCTTTTCGGCGCACGCCGGAGCGTCCGGGGAGTAGCGCGCGCCCCTCTCGGGGGGTCACGATGGGCTGGACGGCTTCCACGACCTCGGTCGGGAGGAGGGCGGACTGATGTCCGGTGGCACGAAGACGATGGCGGTGCTGACCTGCGCCGCGGTGGTGCTCACGACGGCCTACACGGTGGCGCTCGGCAGCAGCGGCTGGCTCTGGTTCGGCTCGGTGGTGCTCGCCGTGGCGACGATCGGCCTGGCCGCGTCGGACAGCGCGCCCCCGGCGGTCCCACGCCGCCGGCCGCCCGCGGGTCCGGGCCCGGCGAGCCCCTGAGCCGGCCCGATCGACCGGTCGCGCCTTCAGTTCCGCGGTGCGAGGACCACCCAGACCTGCCCCGGCGCGAAGGCCAGCGGCTCGCCGCCCGGGGTGGTGAAGGTGGTGCCCGACCCCGGCGACGTACGGGACCAGCGGGCCTCGTACGCGCGCCCGTCGCGCAGGACGAGCGCCGTGCCACTCCCGACGGTCTCGGTGTACGGGGAGACCGCGCCGGTGACGTCGTGGAACCGGGAGGACCGGACGGCGACGCGCTGGACGACCACGGTCGACGGGGCGAGCGGTCCCGTGTCGGTGGCGCGTGCCGCGCGGCCGTCCATCGCCACCCGCCAGGTCCGGTCGGAGGCGGACCAGGTGAAGGTGTAGCGGGCCGCCGGGTAGCGGACGGTCTCGGAGCCGACCGCGGTGCCGCCCGCCGGGGCGGGGCCGAAGCGGAAGCCGATGTCCCGGGCGTTCTGGGGCTCCGGGACGGTGGCGAGGGCCCGCTCGGGCCGCAGATAGAGGTTGTGCGGGGCGGCCCGGCCCGGGGAGCGCAGGAACGCGCCGGGGCCGGTGGTCTCGGTGACGGGCTGGAGCGGCGCGGCGCTGAGCAGCGGGTTCAGGGCGGACTGCGCCCCGGAGTAGGCGAGGACGGGCCGGCCGAAGGCGCCGAGCAGCTCGATGTCGGACTCGCGGGCGCTGCGGACTGGTCCGACGCGCTCGGGGAGGCGGGAGGAGTACACGGCGAGGAGCCGGGTCGTGCCGCCCTCGACCTGTTCGACGTAGACGAGATCGGCGGCGCCGAGCCCGGTGTGGGGGCGGGCCGCGGCCACGTTGTCGATCTTGACGGCGAGGACGGGGCCGGGCCGTGCGGGGAGCCCGGTGAAGGGCGAGAGGCCGGTCGTGACGGGTGGCGTGGTGGCGGGCGGGGGTGCCGTGGTGACGGGCGCGGGCGTGGTGGGCGCGGGTGTCGGCGTGGGGGCCGGTTCCGGCGTACCCGGGTCGGAGCAGCCGTACAGCCCGGCCGCCGTCACCGCGCACAGCAGGGCGGTGAGGACGCGGCCGGGGCGCCTGGCTCCGCGCTCGCGTGTCATGGTGACGCTCCCCCACCAGTGGACCACGGGGCCGCGCACGGATACAACGGGCTTGACGGACGACGAACGGGGGTCGCGGGTGTTCTACCACCTGATGAAGTACGTGCTGCTGGGACCGCTCCTGAAGCTGCTGTTCCGGCCGCGCATCGAGGGGCTCGAGCACATCCCGGAGGAGGGTGCGGCGATCGTCGCGGGCAATCACCTCTCCTTCTCGGACCACTTCCTGATGCCGGTCGTGCTCGACCGGCGGATCACCTTCCTGGCGAAGCAGGAGTACTTCACGGGGCCGGGGATCAAGGGCCGGCTCACGGCCGCCTTCTTCCGGGCGGCCGGGCAGATCCCGGTCGACCGCTCGGGCAAGGAGGCCGGCAAGGCGGCGATCCGGGAGGGCCTCGGGGTGCTCGGGAAGGGTGAGCTGCTCGGCATCTACCCGGAGGGCACGCGCTCGCACGACGGGCGGCTCTACAAGGGGAAGGTGGGCGTGGCGGTGATGGCGCTGACGGCCGGGGTGCCGGTGGTGCCCTGCGCGATGGTGGGGACCTTCGAGATCCAGCCGCCGGGGAAGGTCGTGCCGAGGATCCGCCGGGTCACCATCCGGTTCGGGGCGCCGCTGGACTTCTCCCGGTTCGCCGGGTCGGCGGGCGAGAAGGCGGTGGTCCGCGCGGTGACGGACGAGATCATGTACGAGATCCTCCGGCTGTCCGGGCAGGAGTACGTGGACGACTACGCGGCGGTGGTGAAGGCGGCGGAGGCGGGGGCCGACGGCTGAGCCCCGGCCGGGTTCCCCCGGCCGGAACGCTGTGAGCGGATCCGCGCTCGGCGCAAACTCCTGGGCCGCCGCACCGGACGGTCGTAGCGTCTCGATCATGACCAAGGGAACCGCGTTCGTACTGGGTGGATCGGGACAGGTGGGGCGGGCGGCCGTGCGGGCGCTCGTCGCGGACGGCTGGGAGGTGACGGCCGCCTCGCGGGGCGGCGGCAGGGACGAGAGGTGGCCGGCGGAGGTCCGGTCGGTGGCGCTCGACCGGAACCGGGAGGGCGCGCTCGAGGCCGGTCTGGGCGACGGATGCGATGTGCTGGTGGACGTCGTGGCGTACGACGCCGGGCACGGCCGGCAGCTGACGGGGCTCTCGGGCCGGATCGGTTCCGCGGTGGTGGTGTCCAGCGGCGCCGTCTACGAGGACGAGCAGGGGCGCAGCTTCGACACCCAGGACCGGCCGGACGGCTTCCCCGACTATCCGCTGCCGATCCCGGAGGACTGGCGGACGGTGGCGCCCGGCGACCGTTCGTACGGCACCCGGAAGGTGGCGCTGGAGCGGGAGTTGCTGGCGGCGGGCGACGCCCTGCCGACGACGGTGCTGCGGGCGGGCGCGATCCACGGGCCGTACTCCCCGGGGCCGCGGGAGCTGTGGTTCGTGAAGCGGGCGCTCGACGGGCGGCCGGTGCGGCTGCTCGCGTACGGCGGGGCCTCGCGGTTCCACCCGGTGCACGTGGACAACCTGGCGGAGCTGGTCCGGCTGGCGGCGTCGAACCCGGGCAGCCGGGTGCTGAACGGCGGGGACCCTGAGGCACCGACGGTGGCGGAGATCGGGGCGGCGATCGACGCGGTCATGGGCGTCGGCAGTGAGACGGTGCTGATCGAGGGCGCGCCGCCGCGGGACGTCGTCGGGTCCACGCCCTGGACCGCGCCGCGTTCCGTGGTCTACGACATGGCGGCGGCGGAGCGGGAGTTGGGGTACCGGCCGGTGGTGTCGTACGCGGACTCGCTGCCGGAGACGGTCGCGTGGCTGACCGGGCGGGTGGCGGGCCGGGAGTGGCGGGAGGCCTTCCCGGGTCTCGCGAAGTACGGGGTGGACTTCTTCGACTACGCGGCGGAGGACGCCTGGCTGGCGTCGCGGAGGTGACACGGGTGAGGGGAGGGACGGCTGTCCCTCCCCTCACCGGGCCGTCAGCGTGTTACGGCTTCGGGGTGGCGTGCGGGGCGCAGGTCTGGTCCCTGGCGTCCAGCTTGCCGGTCAGCAGGTAGGCCTCGACCTTGGTGTTGAGGCACGGGTTGACGAGGCCCGTGATGCCGTGGGAGCCGGCGTCCTTCTCCGTGATCAGGCGCGAGCCCTTGAACCGCTTGTGCAGTTCGACGGCGCCGGCGTACGGGGTGGCGGCGTCGCGCTCGGACTGGGCGATGAGCACCGGCGGCAGGCCCTTGCCGGTCTTGACCTCGGTCGGGCGCTGGCGCGGCGCGGACCAGGTGGCGCACGGAAGGTTCATCCATGCGTTGGCCCAGGTCATGAAGGGGTACTGCTTGTGGAGCCGGGTGTTGTCCCGGTCCCACTTCTTCCAGCTGGTCGGCCAGGGGGCGTCGGCGCACTCGACCGCGGTGTAGACGGCGTTGCCGTTCTCCGAGGCCGCGTTGCCGGCGGTGTCGGTCGGGTCCGAGGCCGCGTTGTCGATGAGCGGCTGCGGGTCACCCGCGGCGTACGCGCTCCACGCCTCGGCCACCGGGGCCCACATGGAGTCGTAGTAGGGGGCGTTCTGGAAGAAGCCGATGAGCTCGGCCGGGCCGACCTTGCCGCCGAGGGGCGCCTTCTTGGCGGCGGCGCGCAGGGTCACCCACTGCTGCTGGACCTCCGCCAGGGTGTCGCCGAGGTGGTAGGTGGCGTCGTTCTGGGCGACCCAGGTCATCCAGTCCTTGAGCCGGCCCTCGAAGGCGATGTCCTGGTCGAGGTTGACCTCGTACCAGATCTTGCGCGTCGACGGGTTCACGACGCTGTCGAGGACCATGCGGCGGACGTGGGTCGGGAAGAGGGTGCCGTAGACCGCGCCGAGGTAGGTGCCGTAGGAGACGCCGACGAAGTTGAGCTTCTTCTCGCCGAGGGCGGCACGGATGACGTCGAGGTCGCGCGCGGTGTTGGGCGTGTTCATGAAGGGCAGCATGTCGCCGCTCTTCTCGGCGCAGCCCTTGGCGTACTCGGCGGCGAGCTTGCGCTGCGCGCGCTTGTCGGCCTCGCTGTCGGGGACCGGGTCGGGCTTGGGGCCCTTGACGAACTCGCTCGGGTCGACGCAGGAGATGGGGGCCGACTTGCCGACGCCTCGCGGGTCGAAGCCCACGAAGTCGTAGGCCTTGGCGGCGCCCGCCCAGATCGCGTTCTTGGTGGTGACCCGGCGCGGGAAGCGCAGGCCGGAGCCGCCGGGGCCGCCCGGGTTGTAGAGGAGCGCGCCCTGGCGCTCGGCGGGGGTGCCGGTGGCGTTGATCCGGTCGACCGCGATCTTGATCTTCTTGCCGTTGGGCTTCGCGTAGTCGACGGGGACGGTGACCCAGCCGCACTGGATCGGCTTCTCGAGGCCCCAGTCGGCCGGACAGTCCTGCCAGTCGATGCCCGCCTGGGCGGCCCGCGCCGCCGCCACGGCGACGCCGATCGACTCGGCGTCACGCAGGTGGCGGTTGCTGTCGGCGTTCGCCGCCGGGGCCGCGAGCGCGCCCGCGACGAGCGTGCCCGCTATCAGGGTGCCGGCCGAGCCGAGCATTGCCGTACGTCTCAACGAGTACTCCCCCAAGATGAGCGCCACCCCCCGTGGCGGCGCTGTGTGTTGGCTGTCCGGGGGATCCTTTCGTCCCGGGGGCACCCGATGAAAGGGCGAACACGTGTTTCTTTGCCGAACCAATAACCGGTGAACGGTGTACCGCTGAGCGGTGACCTCTCGGCGGTACGTGCAGATCCGTCCAGAACTCTTCAGAACGGGGCGAGTTCGGACAGCGCGGTGTCGAGCAGACGCCGGACCGCGAGGGCGTCCGGGGCGACGACGGTGGCGAGGGCCGCGGGTCCGGCGAGCGGGGTGACGGCGGCGTGCTCGCCCAGCAGCCGCGGCCGCACCGGCTTCTCCGCGAACGCCGGGTCGACGACGAGGAGCTGCCCGGTGGCCCGGTGGCCGCCGAGGACCGCGCCGCCGTCCCAGCCACCGGGGGCGCCGGGGCCGAAGGCCAGCTCCTGGTCGAGAAGGGGCCGCCCGGCGCGGCGGACGGTGAGGCGGGTGACGAGGGTGCCGGGCGGTTCGCCGTGCCGGCCGAGGATCTGCTCCTCGCGGAGGACCAGCCGGGCCGTGGCGGCGAGCTCGACGACGGTCCGCATCCGCAGATGGGAGCCGTGCACGGAGACCACCTGCTCGGGCAGCCAGCGGAGCACCCCGTCCTCGCCGACGGTGAGCCGGACGTCGTACGCGGCCGGCTCGGCGCCCCGGCCCGGCAGGGCGAGGGTGGCGGCGGCCGAGTCGACCAGGAGCCTGGCCCCGTCCCGTACCTCGGTCTCGACGGCGAGCCGGTCACCGCCGAGCGGCGCGCTCATCGCCCCGACCACGGTCACCCGGGTGTACGACCCGGAGGCCCTGGTCCGGCGCAGGGCGAGGGGCCCGTCGCTCACGAGCAGCGGCAGGCCCCCGTCGGCGTCGGCGGAGATCCGGGCGGTGGCGCGCAGGCTCACGCGGTCCATGCCCCGAGCTGGGCCCGGACCCAGTCGGCGACCGGGGCGACGCCGTGCTCGGCGCGCAGCGAGGTGAAGGCGACGGGCAGGTCGCCGCGCTGCTCCTTGGCGTCGCGTGCCATCCGCTCCAGGTCGGAGCCCACGTACGGGGCGAGGTCGGTCTTGTTGACGACGAGCAGGTCGGCGGTGGTGACGCCGGGGCCGCCCTTGCGCGGGATGTCGTCGCCGCCGGCCACGTCGATGACGAAGATCTGGGCGTCGACGAGTCCCTTGGAGAAGGTGGCGGTCAGGTTGTCGCCGCCGGACTCGACGAGGATGAGGTCGAGCGGACCGACCGTGTCCTCGAGCTCCTCGACGGCTTCGAGGTTGGCGGAGATGTCGTCGCGGATGGCGGTGTGCGGGCAGGCGCCCGTCTCCACGGCCTGGATCCGCTCGGGCGGCAGGACGGCGTTGCGGAGCAGGAACTCGGCGTCCTCGCGGGTGTAGATGTCGTTGGTGACGACCGCGAGGGAGAGGCTGTCGCGCAGGACCCGGCAGAGGGCGGCGACGGTGGCGGTCTTGCCCGAGCCGACCGGCCCGCCGAGCCCGATGCGCAGGGCGCGGCGGGTGCCGTCGGGGCGGTGGGCGTCGGCGGAGACGGCGCCGTGGTGGGTGTGGCCGTGGTCGAGGTGCATGGGGCGGCTCCAGTGGTTCTCAGGATGCGAAGAGTCGGACGGGCCAGGACGCGTGCTGTTCGGCGGTGATGTCGAGGAGGGGCGCGGAGGCCGCGGGCAGGGCGTCGACGCCCTGCCGGGCGGCCCGCGCTGCCTCCGCGGCGACCAGGTCCATGGCGGGGGCGAGACGGGCGAGGACGGCGGTGGCCTTGAAGGGGTCCAGGCCCAGCAGCCGGACCACGGCGGTGGCGGGACCGCTGACGGTCTCGTACGCGACGCAGTGCGCGGCGTCCTCCGGGCCGAGCCCGGCTGCGCGGGCGGCGACACCGAGGACGACGGGCTGATGGGCGCCGCGCGGGAACGCGGCGGCGAGCGCGTCGAGTTCGGCGCAGGGCCAGGTGGCGCGCGCCGCCCGCATCATCTGCCGGCCGAGCTTGCGGGCGGCGGCGCGCAGGGCGGGCGAGGGGGTGCGGGCGTCGGCGGCCGCGTCGAGTCCGTCGGGGTCGAGTCCGTGCGCGGCCCCGGCGGCGAGCCCGGCGGAGGTGAGTCCGGTGGTGTGCAGCCGGCCCCGGCAGAAGGCTTCGAGTCCGGCGGCGTCCTTGATGCGGCCGGCCTTGACGGCGGCCTCGGCGCCGCCGGAGTGGGCGTGCCCGCCGGCGGGGAAGCGCCCGTCGGCGAGTACCAGGAGTGCGGAGCGACTCGCCATCAGAAGAGGAAGTAGCGCTGGGCCATGGGCAGTTCGGCGGCCGGGGCGGGTTCGACCGCTTCGCCGTCGATCGTGACCGTGAAGGTGTCGGCGTCGACCTCGACCCGGGGCATCGCGTCGTTCTCCCGCATGTCGGCCTTCGACACCCGGCGGGTGCTGCCGATCGCGGTGAACTCCTTGTGCAGGCCGAGCCGTTGTGCGATGTCGTCCTCGATGGCGGCCTGGGCGACGAAGTTGACCGAGCCGGCCGCCGCCGCCTTGCCGAGCGCGCCGAACATGGGCCGGGGCAGGACGGGTTGGGGCGTGGGGATGGAGGCGTTGGCGTCGCCCATCTGCGCGTAGGCGATCTGGCCGCCCTTGAGGACGGTGAGCGGCTTCACCCCGAAGAAGGCGGGCTCCCACAGGACCAGGTCGGCGAGCTTGCCGGGTTCGACGGAGCCGATGAGGTGGTCCATGCCCTGGGCGACGGCCGGGTTGATCGTGTACTTGGCGACGTAGCGGCGCGCGCGGTGGTTGTCGGCGCGGCCGTCCCCGGGCAGGGCGCCGCGCCGCTTCTTCATGACGTGGGCGGTCTGCCAGGTGCGCATGACCACCTCGCCGATGCGGCCCATGGCCTGGGAGTCGGAGGAGATGATCGAGATGGCGCCCAGGTCGTGGAGGACGTCCTCGGCCGCGATGGTGGAGGGCCGGATCCGGGACTCGGCGAAGGCGAGGTCCTCGGGGACGGCCGGGTTGAGGTGGTGGCAGACCATCAGCATGTCGAGGTGTTCCTCGATGGTGTTGACGGTGTGCGGCCGGGTGGGGTTGGTCGAGCTGGGCAGGATGTACGGCTCCGAGACCACCGTGATGATGTCGGGTGCGTGGCCGCCGCCCGCGCCCTCCGTGTGGTACGCGTGGACGGTGCGCCCGGCGATGGCGGCGAGGGTGTCGCCGACGAAGCCGGCCTCGTTCAGGGTGTCGGTGTGGATGGCGAGCTGGGCGCCCGTCTCCTCGCACACGCCGAGACAGGCGTCCATGACGGCGGGGGTGGCGCCCCAGTCCTCGTGGATCTTGAATCCGAGGGCTCCGCCGCGCAGTTGGGAGTGCATGGCCTCCCGGGACATGGTGTTGCCCTTGCCGAGCAGGCCGATGTTGACGGGGAAGGTGTCGAGGGCCTCGAACATCCGGGCCGTGTGCCAGGGGCCGGGGGTGACCGTGGTCGCCTTGGTGCCCTCGGCCGGTCCCGTACCGCCGCCGACGAGGGTGGTGACGCCGGTGGCGAGGGCCTGCTCGACGACGGTCGGCGAGATGAAGTGGACGTGGGCGTCGACGGCGCCGGCGGTGACGATCCGGCCGTTGCCGACGATGATCTCCGTCTCGGGGCCGATCACGAGGTCGGGGTGGACCCCGTCCATGGTGTCGGGGTTGCCGGCCTTGCCGAGGGCGGTGATCCGGCCGTCCCGGATGCCGATGTCGGCCTTGACGACGCCCCAGTGGTCGATGACCACGGCGCCGGTGATCACCGTGTCGGGGGCGCCCTCGGCCCGGGTGGTGCGGGCCTGGCCCATGGACTCGCGGATGACCTTGCCGCCGCCGAAGACGGCCTCGTCGCCGGCGCGGCCGGGGCCGCCGCTGCGGTCCTCCTCGATCTCGACGAGGAGATCGGTGTCGGCGAGCCGGATGCGGTCGCCGGTGGTGGGGCCGAACAGGTCGGCGTAGACGGCGCGATGCAGGTCAGGCACGGTCGGCCCCCTCGGCCTCGGTGGATTCGGCAGCGTGGTCGCCCGTGTCGAGCGGGCCCGCCGTGCCGCCGCGCAGACCGGGCACGATCCGGCGGCCGGCGAGCGGGACGAGTTCGACCTCGACGGGGATGCCCGGCTCGAAGCGGACGGCGGTACCGGCCGCGATGTGCAGCCGCTGCCCGTGCGCGGCGGCGCGGTCGAAGTCCAGGCCGGGGTTGACCTCGGCGAAGTGGTAGTGGGAGCCGACCTGGACGGGCCGGTCGGCGGCGTTGAGCACGGTCAGACGCGTGACGGGGCGCCCCTCGTTCAGGGCGACGGCGCCGTCCGCGTACAGGATCTCTCCGGGGATCATCGGCGCGGCCCGTTCAGACGATGGGGTCGTGGACGGTGACGAGCTTGGTGCCGTCGGGGAAGGTGGCCTCGACCTGGACGTCGTGGATCATCTCGGGGATGCCGTCCATGACCTCGTCCCGGGTGAGCACCTTGCGCCCCGAGGCCATGAGCTCGGCGACGGTGCGACCGTCCCGGGCGCCTTCGAGGATGTGGGAGGTGAGGAGGGCGACGGCCTCGGGGTGGTTGAGGCGCACACCTCGGGCCAGGCGCTTGGCGGCCACGTCCGCGGCCACATGGATGAGCAGGCGTTCCTGTTCGTGCGGGCTCAGTTGCACTCTTCCACCTCACAGTCGTCGACCGGGGACACCCGGACAGCTGCGGACCCTACCGACCGTCAACACCTTGTTGAACTGCGGAGATGCGGCTCGCGGCCAGACATTGCACGTTAGGGCGGAAGTTTTTCCGGCTCGTTAACTGCGCCTTTGCTCTTTCATGATCATCAGATCGGCTCGACCGTCATGGACATCAGGCCCCGGAGCCCGTCCTCCAGGACGTCGACGGCGACGTCGCCGAAGAGGGCCTGCTGGGCGATGAAGCCCTGGACGACGGCGATCAGCGTGCGGGCCACATGGTCGGCGGGGACGTCGGCGGGCAGGATGCCGCTCTTCTTGTAGAGGGTGACCAGGTCCGCCCAGACGACGCGCATGCCGTTGTAGCCCTCCGAGAGCGTCCGCGCGAGCTGTTCGTTGCGGAGGGTCTCGGTCCACACCTGGATGATCAGACGCGCGAAGGCCTGCCGGTCGGCGCCCTCGATCCGCTCCTCGAGGAAGAGCCGGAGCACCGCTCCGATCAGCACGTCGGGGGTGGGAGGCGGCGTGGCCCTGGAAGCCTCCTCGAAGGCACCCCTTATCCCGGCGAAGGCCTCGGTCGCGATGGCCGCGATGATCTCGTCCTTGCCGCGGAAGTACCGGTAGACCGCGCCGGCCGACAGCCCGACCTCGCTGAGGACGTCCTGCATCGAGGTGGCGTGGAAGCCGTTGCGGGCGAAGCAGCGCGCCGCGCCGTCGAGGATCTGGCGCCGCCGGGCGTCGAGGTGTTCCTGGGAGACACGAGCCATGACCCGAACTTAAAACGAATATTCATTCTTGACAACTTCCGACGCCCGCAGGACAGTGAGGGGCATATAAAAACGAACGATCCTTCTCTTTGAATCGAGGACACCATGTCCGCCAACGCCACCGCCGTCGACGCGGGGCGCAGGACCATCGCGGTGATCGTGCTGATCCCCGTCGTCGTCGCCCTGACCCTCTGGGCCTTCGCGTGGCCCGCCGCCCGGACGGCACCCCGCGACCTGCCGATCGGCGTGGCGGGCCCCGCCACGGTGGTCACCGCCCTGGAACAGGACCTCGCCCGGCACGAGGGGGCCTTCGAGGTCCACCGCTACGCGGACGAGGCCGAGGCCCGTGCCGCGATAGAGGACCGCGATGTATACGGAGCGGTGGTCGTGACCCCCGGCGGCACGGAACTCCTGACCGCCTCGGCGGCGAGCCCCGTGGTGGCCGGGCTCCTGCGGGAGGCCGTCACCGCACAGGCCCCCGAGGGCGCGAGGATCCAGGTCACGGATGTGGTCGCCGCCCCGGCGGGCGACCCGCGCGGAGCCGTGCTCGCCTCCAGCCTGCTGCCGCTCGCCCTGGCCGGAGCGGCGGCGGGGGTCGTCACGACCCTTCTCGGTCTGCGCGGCGGGCGCGCGGCGGCCGCCCTCGCCGGCGCCGCGGCGCTCGCGGGCGTCGTCGGTGCGGCCCTCGCCCACAGCTGGCTCGGCGCGCTCGGCGGGAACTGGTGGGCCGAGGCCGGGGTCCTGGGCCTCACCGTCCTGGCGATCGGCTCGACCTTCGCCGGGCTCGCGGCCCTCGTCGGAAAGCCGGGCCTCGGGCTCGGGGCGCTGCTGATGATCCTGCTCGGCAACCCGTTCTCGGGCGTGTCGAGCGCACCGGAACTCCTGCCCACCGCCGTGGGCACCCTCGGCCAGTGGCTGCCGCCGGGCGCCGCGGGCTCGGCCCTCCGGTCCGTCTCCTCCTTCGAGGGCTCGGCGGCGGGCGGACCGCTCCTCGTCCTCGCCCTCTGGGCGGTGGCGGGTCTCACGGCGACCGCGATCGGGGCCCGGAGGCGCACCGAACCCGTGGAGTCCGCGCCCGTGGCGGCGGCTCCGATTCCGGCGCGCGCGGGCTGATCCGGACCACCGAGCCCGTACGCGCGAGAAGACGGCCGCGTGCCCCCGCTGTAGCGGACGGGGGTGCGCGGCTCTTCCGTGTGCGCCAGGTGGAGACGGGGAGCGGGGGACGGCCGGGCGGGGCCGCCGGACAGGACCTAGGAGACGCCGGGCTCGCGGTGGTGGGCGGCGATGCCGAAGCGGCGCTGTTCGCCGGTAGCGGAGTCAAGGGAGTGGAGGCCGGAGACCGAGCTGATCACCTGCTCGTCGGCGGGCTTCTCGGCCGCCTCGAGTTCCTCCAGGTCAGCGGCGGAGACCAGGGCGACCAGCGGCTTCCCGTGGCGGGTGACGACGACGCGCTCGCCGCCGTACACGACGCGGTTGATCAGGTCGGCGAGCTCGGCTCGCGCTTGCGTCACCGGGATCTCGTAGGTCATGCTCCCCATCTTACGGGCTGTACGTCCTGTACATTTTTTACAGATGGAGGTACCCGCCATGGATGCTCGCTACGTCCTGCCCGAGTTCACGGAGCGCACCAGCTACGGAACCCGGACCCTCGACCCCTACTCGAAGCTCCTCTCGAACCGGATCGTCTTCCTCGGGACGCCGGTCGACGAGACCTCGGCCAACGACGTCATCGCCCAGTTCCTGTATCTGGACCACGCGGGCCCCGAACAGGACATCTCGCTCTACATCAACTCCCCCGGCGGCTCGATCAGCGCCATGACCGCGATCTACGACACGATGCGCTCGCTCCACTGCGACGTGGAGACCACCTGTCTGGGCCAGGCCGTCTCCACCGCCGCCGTGCTGCTCGCCGCCGGCACCCCGGGCAAGCGCATGATGCTCCCGGGCGCCCGGATCACACTGCGTCAGCCCGCCATGGACGAACCGCTCCAGGGACAGCCGAGCGATCTCGACATCCACGCCCGCGAACTGCTCCGTCTCCGCGCGCTGATGACGGGGATGCTCAGCGAGCACACGGGGCGGGACCGGGAGCGCGTCGAGGCCGACCTCGACCGCCTCACGGTCCTGGACGCGCCGGCCGCGATCGCGTACGGCCTGGTGGACCACGTGATCACGAGCCGGCGCGCGGGCGCCGGCGGCACGGCGGGGTGAGCCGGCCGTGGTTCCCGAGCTGCCGCCGCTGCCCGCCCTGACCCGCGCCGAGAGCGAACTCGTCGACGCCTACCTCGAAGTGGTCGACCTGCTGGGCAAGATCAATCCATCCAGGGGAACGCATACCTATGGCGCACTGCGCGCGGCACAAGCCCTGGTGGGACGGACGGAAGCACTCCTCCAGGCCCTGACGCTCATGCATATGCGGGGCGAGAACGAGGTGCACGCGGACACTTTGGCGCGTGCGCTCAGGGTGTTGGACGGTGAGCGCCGGGCGGACCGCGTCACCGTCCCGCGCACCCGCGCGAGTTGACATATCCGCGTGTCGTGTCGAGGTCCGGACGGCCGACGCGGACCGCAGAATCGCTCCCCCGTTCGGCGTAGTCGACGAGTCGACATATATGCCGGGTGAGTTGCGCAACAGGTGTACGCATCTGGCGGAATGGGGCGTTCCACCCCTGGTGCGGGGCTCGTAGGCCAAACCTCCGAAGATCACAAAGGCTCCCTGTCCACCCGTATGGATCAGTCGTGAGGAGCCTCACATATCGCCGTTTCAGCTCGGATTTCGACCTGGGTGTGGGTCAAGATCCCTGTCGACGACAAGCCCCCGCCACCGCGGCGGGGCGGTCCGGGCGGACGCCGAGTCCTGCCGCTGTCCCGGACGTCTGGTCGACAGGATTGGATCGGCAGGAGTGGAGGACCCGATTTTTACGGGGCGTACGCGCTGTTCCGGCAGCGAGGCCGTCCCTCGGGGTGAAGCCGCGTCAGCGGCCGGGCATCTTCGCCAGCCCGAACCCGACAGGTCATCCTTCGCAGGCGGCTGACGAAGGGTTGCGCATGACTGCGCAGATGCACGTCCCGTCCCTGCTGTCCCGGGCCGGAGCCGTCTCGGCTCTCACCCTCGCCGCCGTCGGCGGCACGCTGTTCGCACCCGGTGCGGCAACGGAGGCCCAGGCAGCCACCACGCACGCGAACAAGGCACTGAGCGTCGCCGCGTCCAAGAAGGGAGCTCCGTACCGGTACGGGAGCACCGGACCCTCCAGGTTCGACTGCTCCGGTCTGACGCTCTACGCGTACAAGAAGGCGGGCAAGTCGCTGCCCCGCACCGCGCAGCAGCAGTACAACAAGACCCGGCACATCTCCGCCTCCACCAGGCAGAAGGGGGACCTGGTCTTCTTCCACTCCGGCGGGAGGGTCTACCACGTGGGCATCTACGCCGGCAGCGGCAAGATCTGGCACTCGCCCAAGACGGGTTCCTGGGTGAAGCTCGACAAGATCTGGTCGTCGAAGGTCTACTACGGCCGCGTCCGCTGATCAGGCGGCGGTAGCGGTTCGTCCGTGAGGGGTGCGGTGGCGCCGCCGTACCCCTGACCGACAGCACGGGACCTAACAGCTGGCCACGGGGGCCACGGTCCACGGAAGAGTGATCCAGACCGTCTTGCCGCCGTCCTCGGTCGGCGTGACCGACAGACGGCCGCCGGCTTCGGCGGCGAGGACGCGGATGATGACCATCCCGCGTCCGTTGTCCTGCTGGACCGCCGCCGGGAGGCGACGGGGCCGGCGCGGATGGCTGTCGGTGACGCCGACGTGGAGCCGCTCCTCCCGCTCCAGGCGGACGTCGACCGTGAAGGTGGGCGACTGTCCGAGGGTGTGCAGGACGGCGTTGGTGGCAAGTTCGGAGACGATCAGCCGGATCGAGTCCGCGATCTCCGCGGCGTCGTCCAGACCCCAGCTCATGAGGACGTCCGCGACGTAACGCCGGGCCGTGGGGACCGAGGCGGGTTCGCTCGGCAGCGTGACGGATGCTTCCTGGTGATCTGCCATGGCGACGCTGTCCCTTTCCCACCGGGGCCACCGCCCCGGATTGCGCTTCGCGTCAGAGTGCCACCGATCGTGCCGCGCCGTGCGGCGTTCCACCAAGATATGTCCCCATCTGTCGCCCGAAGCGGTGAACTCTGCTGCTTGGGAACGCCCTTGGCGCGCTACCCGGCGTCGGGCGCGGTGCGCAGGATGGTCCGTACCGCGTGCTCGATCTGTGCGTCGGTCAGATCGGCGCGGGCCGTGAGCCGCAGCCGCGAGATGCCGTCGGGAACGGACGGGGGCCGGAAGCAGCCGACCGCCAGACCCTGTTCGCGGCAGTCCGCCGCCCAGCGCAGGGCCGCCTCCGGCGAGGGCGCGCGCACCGAGACGACGGCCGCGTCGGGCCGGGCCGCCGTGAGACCGGCCTCGGTGAGCAGCCGGTACAGGGTGGTCGCGACGGTACGGGCCCGCTCGGCGAGGCCCGGTTCGGCCCTGATCAGGCGCAGGCTCGCGAGGGCGCCGCCCGCGGCGGCCGGGGCGAGACCGGTGTCGAAGATGAAGGTGCGGGCCGCGTTCACCAGGTGCTCGATCACCCGGGCCGGGCCGAGGACTGCACCACCCTGGCTGCCGAGGGACTTGGAGAGGGTCAGGGTGGCGACGACGTCCTCGTCGCCCGCGAGCCCGGCCTCGTGGAGGGCGCCCCGGCCGCCTTCGCCGAGGACGCCGAAGCCATGGGCGTCGTCCACCACGAGTCCGGCGCCGTGAGCGCGGCAGGCTTCCGCGAGCTCCGTCAGCGGGGCCTTGTCGCCGTCGACGGAGAAGACGGAGTCGCTGACGACCAGGGCCCGCCGCCCGGGGTGCGCGCCGAGGGTCTTGCGTACGGCCTCGGGTTCGGTGTGCGGCACGACGGCCGTCTCGGCGCGGGCCAGACGGCAGCCGTCCACGATCGAGGCGTGGTTGGAGGCGTCGGAGACGATCAGGGAGTCCCGGCCGCCGAGCGCGGTGAGCGCGGCCAGGTTGGCCGTGTAGCCGGAGGAGAAGACGAGGGCCGCCTCGAACCCGCAGAACTCGGCGAGCTCGCGCTCGAGCCGGGTGTGCAGCCGGGTCGTGCCGGTGACGAGCCGCGAGCCGGTGGAGCCGGCGCCCCAGCGCCTCGCCGCGTCGGCCGCCGCCTCGGTGACCTCGGAGCGGCGGGTGAGGCCCAGGTAGTCGTTGCCCGCCAGGTCGAGCAGGTCCGACTCGGCGGCCCGTGGCCGCAGCGTACGGACCAGACCGGCGTCCGCCCGGCGGCGTGCCTCGGCGTCGGTCCAGTCGAACGCGGTACGGCGGGGGCCCGCGGCCCGTGCGTCGTCGGCCTGTGGCATTCGGCGATCCTTTTGTAGGCAGCGCACAGACCCTAACCGGATGATGCCGAGGTCGGGATGTGGTCATCCACACACCTCTATCGGGGGCGTTTGTTCAGATCCTCCTTGGCCCGGGGGTGGGCGGTAGGCAAGGATCAGCGCTTATGGACCTGCTGAACACGCTGGTGGAGAAGGGGCTGCGGCGCGAGCTGCCGACCCGTGAAGAAGCGCTCGCCGTCCTGGCGACCTCCGACGACGAACTGCTCGATGTGGTGGCGGCGGCCGGCAAGGTGCGCCGTCAGTGGTTCGGGCGGCGGGTGAAGCTCAACTACCTGGTGAACCTGAAGTCGGGCCTGTGCCCCGAGGACTGCTCGTACTGCTCGCAGCGGCTCGGCTCCAAGGCCGAGATCCTCAAGTACACCTGGCTGAAGCCGGACGAGGCCTCCCAGGCCGCCGCCGCGGGTGTCGCGGGCGGGGCCAAGCGGGTCTGTCTGGTCGCGAGCGGCCGCGGTCCGACCGACCGGGACGTCGAGCGGGTCGGCAGGACCATCGAGGCCATCAAGGAGCAGAACGAGGGCGTCGAGGTGTGCGCCTGTCTGGGTCTGCTCTCGGACGGCCAGGCGGAGCGGCTGAAGGACGCCGGCGCCGACGCCTACAACCACAACCTGAACACGTCCGAGGCGACGTACGCCGGGATCACCAAGACCCACACGTACGCGGACCGGGTGGACACCGTGCAGAAGGCGCACGCCGCCGGTCTGTCGGCCTGCTCGGGTCTGATCGCGGGCATGGGCGAGACCGACGAGGACCTCGTCGACGTCGTGTACGCGCTCCGCGAGCTCGACTCGGACTCCGTGCCGGTCAACTTCCTGATCCCCTTCGAGGGGACGCCGCTCGCCAAGGAGTGGAACCTCACCCCGCAGCGCTGCCTGCGGATCCTGGCGATGGTGCGGTTCGTCTGCCCCGACGTCGAGGTGCGGATCGCCGGCGGCCGTGAGGTGCACCTGCGCTCCATGCAGCCGCTCGCGCTGAACATCGCGAACTCGATCTTCCTCGGCGACTACCTGACGAGCGAGGGCCAGGCCGGCCAGGCCGACCTGGACATGATCGCGGACGCGGGCTTCGAGGTGGAGGGCGCGGGCACGACGACGCTCCCGAAGCACCGCGCCGACGCGCTCGCCGCGGCGGGCGGCGGCTGTGGTTCCCAGGCGCCGGCGGGCTGCGGCTCGCACGACGCGGCGGAGGGCGCGGGCTGCGGCTCGCACGCCGAGGCCGGTGGCGGCTGCGGTCCGTGCGGCGGTCACGCCCAGGCGGCGCCCTCGGCCGAGCCCGCCGCGGAGCCCGCCGGCGAGGTGCCGGGCGCCCGTCCCGACCTCGTGGCCGTGCGCCGCCGCGGTGCCGGGACGGAGCTCGCCCCGAATGCGTAACGACGAACTGCTCGCCCTGGACCGGGCGCACGTCTGGCATCCGTACGGGCCCATGCCGGGCCGTACGGAGCCGCTGGTCGTCGAGTCCGCGTCCGGTGTCCGGCTCCGGCTCGCCGAACCGGTGCACGGCCAGGCCGAGTTGATCGACGGCATGTCCTCGTGGTGGTCGGCGCTGCACGGCTACAACCACCCCGTGCTCAACGAGGCGGCGCACGGCCAGCTGGACCGGATGAGCCACGTCATGTTCGGCGGGCTCACCCACGAGCCGGCCGTGCGGCTCGCCACCCGTCTGGTCGAGATCACCCCGGAGCCCCTCCAGCACGTCTTCCTCAGCGACTCCGGCTCGGTCTCCGTCGAGGTCGCGGCCAAGATGTGTCTGCAGTACTGGCGCTCGGTGGGCCGGCCCGGCAAGCAGCTCCTGATGACCTGGCGCGGCGGCTACCACGGGGACACCTGGCAGCCGATGTCGCTGTGCGACCCCGAGGGCGGGATGCACGAGCTGTGGTCGGGCGTGCTCCAGCGCCAGGTCTTCGTCGACGCGCCGCCGGTCACGTACGAGGAGTCGTACGCCCGGATGCTGCGGGAGCAGATCGCCCTCCACGCGGACGAGGTCGCCGCGGTGATCGTGGAGCCCGTGGTGCAGAACGCGGGCGGGATGCGGTTCCACCCGCCCGCGTACCTGCGCGTCCTCCGCGAGGCCTGCGACGAGCACGGGGTCCTCCTGATCTTCGACGAGATCGCGACCGGTTTCGGCCGTACGGGCACGCTGTTCGGCGCCGACCAGGCCGGCGTCTCGCCCGACGTGATGTGTGTGGGCAAGGCGCTGACGGGCGGATACCTGTCGATGGCGGCCACGCTCTGCACGACGGAGATCGCCGAGGGCATCTCGCGCGGCGAGGTTCCCGTCCTGGCGCACGGCCCGACCTTCATGGGCAATCCGCTGGCCTCCGCGGTGGCCTGCGCCTCGATCGACCTGCTGATGTCCCAGGACTGGGCACAGGAGGTCAAGCGGATCGAGACGGGGCTCCGCGAGGGGCTCGCCCCCGCCGCGGAACTCCCCGGTGTCCGCGAGGTGCGGGTGCTCGGCGCCATCGGAGTCGTCCAGCTCGACCACGACGTCGACATGGCCGCGGCCACGGAGGCGGCGGTCCGGGCGGGTGTGTGGCTGCGCCCGTTCCGCGACCTGATCTACACGATGCCGCCGTACGTGACGGGCGACGAGGACCTGGCCCGCATCTGCGCCGCGGTGCGCGCGGCGGCGGTCGCGGGCTGACCGGAAGAACGGAAGAACGGAAGAGCGGGGAGAACCGTGGGAATCATCGTCGTCAGCGGTACGGGCACGGAGATCGGCAAGACCGTCGTGACCGCCGCCGTAGCCGCCGTCGCCACCGCCGCCGGCCGTACGGTCGCCGTCCTCAAGCCCGCGCAGACCGGCGTCGGGCCGGACGAGCGCGGTGACGCGGACGAGGTCGTCCGGCTCTCGGGCGCCGTGGGCTCCGCCGAGCTGGGCCGCTTCCCGGAGCCGCTGGCCCCGGGGACGGCGGCCCGGCGCGCCGGGCTCGTCCCGGTCGGGCCCGCGGAGGTCGCCGAGGCCGCCCGGAAGCTGGCCGCCGAGCACGACCTGGTGCTCGTGGAGGGGGCGGGCGGGCTGCTCGTCCGCTTCGACGAGGAGGGCGGCACGCTCGCGGACGCGGCGGCGCTGCTCGGCGCACCCGTTCTCGTGGTCGTCCCCGCCGGTCTGGGGACGCTCAACTCCGCGGCCCTGACCGCGGAGGCGCTGCGGGCGCGCGGGATCGAGCAGCTGGGCGTGGTGATCGGCAGCTGGCCGGACGCGCCGGACCTGGCGATGCGCTGCAACCTGGCGGATCTGCCGCGGGAGGCGGACGCGCCGCTCCTCGGGGCGGTGCCGGAGGGGTCGGGGTCGCTCGACCCGGCGGAGTTCCGGGCGGCGGCGGGCGGCTGGCTGGGGCCGGCGCTCGGCGGCACGTGGGAGGCGGAGGCGTTCCGGGAGCGGTTCGCGGAGCCGTACGCGGGAGCTTCGTAGCGCGGGAGCTTCGTAGCGCGCGAGCTTCGTGGCGCGGGCTCGTAGCGCGGGAGCTTCGTAGTGCGGGTTCCTAGTGCGGGTTCCTAGTGCGGGCTCGTAACGCGCGGGAGCTTCGTGACGCGGGACGCGAGGGCGCCTCGGGACGCTTGACCCGGGGTCCCGTATCCAGGGACGCGCGTGCCTCCGGTCCGTAGGCTGGGGGCATGCGCGCTCACGTTCAGGAGATCGTCTTCGACTGTGCCGACCCGGCCGCTCTGGTCAGGTTCTGGGCAGGGCTCCTCGGCGGTGCTCCGGTCGACCGGAGCGGCGACTGGTCGTACGTGGACCCGCCGGACTTCGTCCGGCTCGCCTTCCAGCGGGTGCCGGAGGGCAAGGCCGCGAAGAACCGCGTCCATCTCGACCTGGAGGTCGAGGACCCCGTCCTGGCCGCCGACGAGGCCCTGCCCGCGGGCGCGTCCCGGGTCGGTGCTCTCGTCACGGACGAGCAGGGCTCCTTCCAGGTCATGCGGGACCCGGAGGGCAACGAGTTCTGCTTCGTGACGGGCTGAGGAGGCTCCGATGACACCGCCGAACGCTCCGTCACCCGCGTCGTCCGCCTCGCCCGGCGTCCACCATCCGCTGTTCGCCCGCTTCTACGCCCGGTTCAGCGTGTCCGCCGACACCAAGGGCGGGCTCGGCGCACTGCGGGCGGAGCTGCTCGCGGGGCTGTCCGGACGGGTGATCGAGATCGGGGCGGGCAACGGACTGAACTTCGCGCACTACCCGGCCGGTGTCACCGAGGTGGTGGCCCTCGAACCGGAGGCCCGGCTCCGGCGGCTGGCCCAGGAGGCCGCGCTCCGGGCCCCGGTCCCGGTGACCCTGCTCCCGGACACGGCCGAGGCGCTGCCGCTGGAGGACGCCTCCTTCGACGCGGGGGTGGCCTCGCTCGTGCTGTGCACGGTACGGAACCTCCCGCAGGCCCTCGCCGAGCTGCACCGGGTGCTGCGCCCCGGCGCCGAGCTGCGGTTCTTCGAGCACGGCGTGGCCGACACGCCCGGCCTCGCTCGCGTCCAGCGGGGTCTCGACCGGACGGTCTGGCCGCTGCTCTTCGGCGGCTGCCACACCTCCCGCGCCCCGCTCGCGGCGATCGAGGCGGCCGGGTTCGCCCTGGGCCCGTACCGCTCGTTCGACGTACCGGAGAAGGGACCGCGGCTGCCCTCCTCGCCCTGCGTCCTGGGCGCGGCCCGGCGGTAGCCGCGCCGTCCCACGGAGCGGAAATCCTGGCGACGGCCCGGACGTGTCTGATGGGATCCGGCCATGATCGCTCCGAAGATACGTGCCGCAGTCCCCGACGACGCCGAAGCCGTACTGGCCTTCTGGAAGGAGTCCGCCGAGGGGACCTCCGTCTCGGACGACGTGCCCGGGGTGACCCGGCTCGTCGAACGCGACCCCGAGGCCCTCCTCCTGGCGTTCGCCGACGACCGGATCGTGGGGTCCGTCATCGCCGGCTGGGACGGCTGGCGTGCCTCCCTCTACCGCCTGGCGGTCCTGCCCTCGTACCGTCGCCGGGGCATCTCCACCGCGCTGCTCCGCGCGGCCGAGGAGCGGTTCCTCGCGCTCGGCGGCCGGCGTGCGGACGCCATGGTCCTGGAGGCGAACGAGACGGGGCAGCGGCTGTGGACGGCGGCCGGGTACGGTCGCGAGGACCACTGGCGCCGCTGGGTGAAGCCGCTCACGGGCTGAGCGGTGCCGACCGGACCCCGAGCCGGTCACCCAGCCGTTTTGCCGATCCTTTACCATGGTCTCTCATTCAGACGACCCGACGACCGAAAGGTGTGAGCGTCCGCCCATGGGCGAGCCTCCCAGTAGTACCGCTCTCCGTACTGCTCCCGAAAGCACCGGCCGCGCCGGCCGACATCGAGCATTCCCCCTCCCCCTGGCTGATCATGGGACGGAGGTGAACCGATGACCGAAGTGCTTCTGCTCCTCCTGGCGCTCCTCCTCGCCGTCGCGTGCGGCGCGTTCGTCGCGGCCGAGTTCTCGCTGACGACGGTCGAGCGCCGCGACCTCGAGGACGCCGCCGCGCGTGGCGAGCGCGGTGCGGCGGGAGCGCTCAAGGCCGTCAGGTCGCTGACCTTCCAGCTCTCCGGCGCCCAGCTGGGCATCACCGTCACCAACCTGGTCGTCGGCATGCTGTCCGAGCCCTCGATCTCCAAGCTGATCCGCGGTCCCCTCGAGGACCTCGGCCTCTCCGCCTCGGTCGCCTCGTCGGTGGCTCTGGTCCTGGGCACCGCCCTGTCGACCGTCGTCCTGATGGTGGTCGGCGAGCTGGTCCCCAAGAACTGGGCGATCTCCTCGCCCCTCGCGGTCGCGAAGGTGGTCGCCACCCCGCAGCGGGTGTTCACCGCCGCCTTCAAGCCGCTGATCAGCCACCTCAACAACACCGCGAACCGGATCCTGCGCCGCCTCGGGATGGAGCCGACCGAGGAACTGGCCTCGGCGCGCTCCCCGCAGGAGCTCGTGGCGCTGGCCCGCCACTCCGCGAAGGAGGGCGCCCTGGAGGCGGACACGGCCGAGCTGTTCGTCCGTACCCTCAACCTGGCGGAGCTCACCGCGGAGAACGTGATGACGCCCCGCGTGCAGGTCACCGCGCTCGACGTGCAGGCCACCGCCGAGGACGTCGCCAACGCGACCCGGGCGACCGGTCTCTCCCGCTTCCCCGTCTACCGGGGCAGCCTCGACGCGGTCGTCGGCATCGCGCACATCAAGGACGTCCTGGCCATACCGGCCGAGGAGCGGCGTCACCGCCGGATCGGCGAACTGCTGCGCGAGCCGCTGCTCGTCCCCGAGACGCTGACCGTGGACCGGCTCCTCGACCGGCTGTCCGGGAAGCAGACGATGGCCGTCGTCATCGACGAGTACGGCGGTACCGCCGGGGTCGCCACCCTGGAGGACATCGTCGAGGAGGTCGTCGGCGAGGTGCGCGACGAGCACGACCCGCACGAGACGCCCGACCTGGCGCGGGCGGGCGAGGACGCGGACGGGCGTGAGCTCTGGTCCGCCGACGGCGCCGCCCGCACCGACCAGGTGGAGGTGATCGGCCTCCGGGTGCCGGACGGTCCGTACGAGACGCTCGCGGGCTTCGTCGCCCATGAGCTGGGCCGCATCCCGGCCGTCGGCGACAGCGTGGAGCCGGGCGGCTGGCGGCTCGACGTCGTGGACGCCTCGGGCCGGCGCGCCGCGCGCGTGCTGCTGCACGCGCCCGTGTCGCAGGAGCACCGGGACGAGACCGGGGAGGCCGGCCGATGATCGTCATCCAGCTGTTGATCGGTCTGCTGACCCTGGTCGTCAACGCCTTCTTCGTCGGCGCCGAGTTCGCCCTGATCTCGGTGCGCCGCAGCCAGATCGAGCCGCTGGCCGAGGACGGGAACCGGCGGGCGCGCAGCGTCATCTGGGGCCTCGAGCACGTCTCCGCGCTGCTCGCCGCGGCGCAGCTCGGCATCACGCTCTGCACCCTGGTGCTCGGCATCGTCGCCGAGCCCGCCATCGCGCACCTGCTCGAACCGGTCTTCGACGCGGTGGGCGTGCCGCACGGCCTGGTCCATCCGATCTCGTTCGTGATCGCGCTGAGCGTGGCCACGTACCTGCACATGCTGCTGGGCGAGATGGTGCCGAAGAACATCGCGCTGGCGGAGCCGACGCGTACGGCGCTGCTGCTCGGCCCGCCCCTGGTGACGCTCGCGCGGGCGCTGCGACCGGTGATCTTCACGATCAACGCCTTCGCCAACGCGCTGCTCAAGCTGTTGCGGGTGGAGGTCAAGGACGAGGTCGCGGCGACGTTCTCGGACGACGAGCTGGCCCGGATGGTCACCGACGCCGGTCACGCGGGGCTGCTCGACGACCGGGCGGCCGAGCGGCTGCACGACGCCCTGGAGCTGGGCCGCCGTCCCGTACGGGATGTCGTGATGCCGGCGGAGAAGGTCGTGTACGCACAGGTCGGCACGACTCCGGGCGAGCTGGAGGCGCTGGCGGCCCGGACGGGCTACTCGCGCTTCCCCGTGGTCGACGAGGAACGCAGGATCCTGGGCTATCTGCACGTCAAGGACGCCCTGGACGCCTCGCCGCGCGACGAGCCGTTCCCGGTGTCCGCGCTGCGGCCGATCGCCCGCGTCCGCGCGGCCACGCCGCTGGACGACGTGCTGACGGCGATGCGCCGCAGCCGGACGCATCTGGCGGCGGTGCTCGACGAGGACGACAAGCCGGCCGGCCTCGTGACGATGGAGGACGTGCTGCGGGAGCTGGTGGGCCGCCCGGCGGCGCCGTAGCACCGGTCACCGGCACGGGAGGGCCCCGGGAACACACGTTCCCGGGGCCCTTCGCCGTTCACAGTGCGGTGGCTGCGCCCCGGGCGTCGAGGATCCGTGCGGAAGCGGAGGGGGCGGGTTCCGGAGACCGGGCTCCGGCGGAGGGCCGCGCATACCGCGCGGTATGATCTCTCCGCCATGGAGATCAATGCCACGTACAACAGTTTCGTCGCCCTCGGCGACAGCTTCACCGAAGGCATGTCGGACCGGAAGCCCGACGGTTCCTACCGGGGCTGGGCCGACGTCCTCGCGGACCGGCTGGCCGCCCGCGCCCCCGGCTTCCGGTACGCCAACCTCGCCGTACGCGGCAAGCTCATCGGCCAGATCGTCGAGGAGCAGGTCGAGACGGCCGCCGCGATGAAGGCCGACGTCGTCACGCTCGTCGGCGGGCTCAACGACACCCTGCGGCCCAAGGTCGACATGGGGCGGGTCCGCGGACTGCTCACCGAGGCCGTCGAGACGCTCACCCCGTCCTGCGGGCAGCTGGTCCTGATGCGCAGCCCCGGCCGGAACGGACCGGTCCTGGAGCGCTTCCGCCCCCGGATGGAGGAGCTGTTCGCGCACGTCGACGACCTCGCCGCCCGGCACGGCGCCCTGGTCGTCGACCTGTACAGCGCCCCGTCGCTCGCCGACCCCCGGCTGTGGGACGTGGACCGGCTCCACCTCACCGCCGACGGGCACCGGCGGGTCGCCGAGGCCGTGTGGCAGACGCTCGGTCTGGCGCCCGAGGCCGACTGGCGGACTCCGCCGCCCCCGACCCCCGTGCCGGGCTGGGCGAGCCGCCGGGCGGCGGACGCCCGCTTCGCCCGGGAGCACCTGGGCCCGTGGATAGGGCGGCGCCTCACCGGCCGCTCGTCGGGCGACGGCCGGGCGCCCAAGCGCCCCGAGCTGCTGCCGTACGAGCCGTCGACGGAGCCGTAGCCCGGCCGGGCGCCGTCACCGAGCCCCAGCCCGGCCGGGCGCCGTTCGGGAGCGGCGGCCGTGAGCTGCGTCTCGTAGCAAACTCCAGGCCGGACGGTGGCGCTGGCCTGCAGAAATCGCCAGTAAACTCTGTCCACGTGACTGCTGTGACTGCGAAGCCCCGCATCCCCAACGTTCTGGCCGGCCGCTACGCCTCCGCGGAGCTCGCCGTCCTCTGGTCCCCCGAGCAGAAGGTGAAGCTGGAGCGTCAGCTCTGGCTCGCCGTGCTGCGTGCGCAGAAGGACCTCGGGATCGAGGTTCCGGACGCCGCCCTCGCCGACTACGAGCGCGTGCTCGACCAGGTCGACCTCGGTTCCATCGCCGAGCGCGAGAAGGTCACCCGGCACGACGTGAAGGCCCGGATCGAGGAGTTCAACGCCCTCGCCGGCCACGAGCACGTCCACAAGGGCATGACCTCGCGCGACCTCACCGAGAACGTCGAGCAGCTGCAGATCCGGCTCTCCCTGGAGCTGATGCGGGACCGTACGGTCGCCGTCCTCGGCCGTCTCGGCAAGCTCTCCGCCGAGTACGCGGAGCTGGTCATGGCCGGCCGCTCGCACAACGTCGCCGCCCAGGCGACCACCCTCGGCAAGCGGTTCGCGACGGCGGCGGACGAGCTGCTCGTGGCGTACGCCCGCCTGGAGGAGCTCCTCGGCCGCTACCCGCTGCGCGGCATCAAGGGCCCGGTCGGCACCGCCCAGGACATGCTGGACCTGCTCGGCGGCGACGCCGGCAAGCTGGCCGACCTGGAGCAGCGGATCGCCGGTCACCTCGGCTTCGCCCACGCCTTCACCTCGGTCGGCCAGGTCTACCCGCGCTCGCTCGACTACGACGTGGTCACCTCGCTGGTGCAGCTGGCCGCCGCCCCGTCGTCGATCGCCAAGACGATCCGCCTGATGGCCGGCCACGAGCTGGTCACCGAGGGCTTCAAGCCCGGCCAGGTCGGCTCCTCGGCGATGCCGCACAAGATGAACACCCGCTCCTGCGAGCGCGTCAACGGCCTCATGGTCATCCTGCGCGGATACGCCTCGATGACCGGCGAGCTGGCGGGCGACCAGTGGAACGAGGGCGACGTCTCCTGCTCCGTGGTCCGCCGGGTCGCGCTGCCCGACGCGTTCTTCGCGCTCGACGGTCTCCTGGAGACCTTCCTCACCGTGCTCGACGAGTTCGGCGCCTTCCCGGCCGTCGTCGCCCGTGAGCTCGACCGCTACCTGCCGTTCCTGGCGACCACCAAGGTCCTCATGGGCGCCGTGCGCGCCGGCGTCGGCCGCGAGGTCGCCCACGAGGCCATCAAGGAGAACGCCGTCGCCTCCGCCCTCGCCATGCGCGAGCAGGGCACGGTGCAGAACGAGCTCCTCGACAAGCTGGCCGCGGACGAGCGCATCCCGCTGGACCGGGCGCAGCTCGACGAGCTGATGGCGGACAAGCTGTCCTTCACCGGCGCCGCCGCCGACCAGGTCGCGTCCGTGGTCTCCCGTATCGAGGAGATCCTCAAGCAGCACCCGGAGGCCGCCGCCTACGCCCCCGGGGCGATCCTCTGACCGGGAGCCCCCGTTCACCAAGGAGCAGCTGGAGGCCGCCCGTGACCGCGTCGTTCCCGACGTGGTGGCGGGCGGCCTCTCGGTGTTGTTCTGCGGGATCGACCCGGGTCTCATGACGTCGCGGCGCGGGCGACCGCCCGGGCCGACGAACCGAGCCGGGAGGAGTACGTCGAGGGCGGCCGGATCCTGGCCGCGAAGGCGGAGCGGCTCGCGCCCCGCCGGCTCGCGGTCGTCGGGGTCACCGCGTACCGCACGGCCTTCGGGGAGCCCAAGGCCGCCATCGGGCCGCAGGGGCGCGTGATCGGATCCACCCGGATCCGGGCACTGCCCAACCCGAGCGGGCTCGACGCGCACTGGACGGCGGCGACGACGGCCGAGGAGTACGGCCGGCTCCGCGAGGCCGCCGAGGGCCTCCGCGGGTGAGGAGGCCGGCCGTCACGTCGGCGGATCGACCGGGGTGAGGACGGCGAGCAGCTGGAACGGCAGCTCCTTGTCCCACTGGGAGACGCCGAGTCCGATCCACAGTCCGTCGGCCCGCCACAGGCGCAGGTTCGGGGTGTGGCAGCTGAGGGTCGACCAGGGCTCGGGCATCGGCTCGCCCTCCATGCTCCGCTCCAGGACGGGCCCGAGATCGAGCTCCCGCGGCTCGCCCCAGCGCGCGGTGAGCAGCACGCCGAGCCCGTCCCGTTCCGCTTCGTACTGGTCCTCGACGATCGGGCGGCGCGTGCCGTCGTCCTCCCAGAAGTCCTCGCTGGTCGCGAGCTCCGCGAGGTGGTGCTCCGGGCCGCCGTCGAATCCCCGGGCCCTGAGTAAGTCGATCGCCGCCAGATGGGCTGCCGTGGTCATGGCTCCAGTAAAGCCCCCACCACTGACAGTTGGCGTCGCGTCAGAAACCGAGGGGGCCGGCGGGCCGGGGGCGAATCCAAAGCGTCATGGGGGCGGCACTCGCCGCGACCGGGCCCATTGAGTACCATCCGCCGAAGAGGTGCACGAGCTGGGAGGACACACTGTGGGGCGGCTGACCGGCGGGGATCCGTCTCTGCTGCGGCGGATCAACTCCGCGGTGGTACTCCATGCGCTGCGCGGCGCCGAAGCGCCGACGCTCACGGATCTGACCCGGATCACGGGCCTCTCGCGGCCCACGGTCGAAGGGGTCGTCGAGGGACTCATGGAGGGCGGCCTCGTCGTCGAGGCGGCGCCCGAGGAGGGCGAGGCCAGGCGCCAGGGCCGTCCCGCGCGAAGGTTCCGCTTCCGCGCCGAGGCCGGGCATCTCCTCGGCATCGAGATCGGCCCGCACCGGGTGGCCGCGCTGCTCTCCGGTCTGGACGGCCGGATCATCGGCGCCGGTTCTCGCGAGGTGTCGGAGACGGCCCCCGAGGACGAGCGCCTCGACCGGGTCCGCACGGTCGTGGCCGACGTGCTGCGCAGGGCCGGGGTCGCCCGGTCCAATCTGCGGGCCGTCGGCGTCGGCACCCCCGGCATCGTGGAGGCCGACGGCACCGTCCGCCTCGGTACGGCCCTGCCGGGCTGGACGGGTCTCGCGCTCGGCGAACGGCTGCGGCGCTCCTTCAAGTGCCCCGTCATCGTGGAGAACGACGCGAACGCCGCGGCCGTCGCCGAGCACTGGAAGGGCGCCGCGACCGACTCCGACGACATCGTCTTCGTCCTCGCCGGGCTGAGCCCGGGCGCCGGTTCGCTGATCGGCGGCCGGCTGCACCGCGGTTTCGGCGGGGCGGCCGGGGAGATCGGCGCCCTGCACCTGCTCGGCCGGGGCGTCACCCCCGAGCATCTGCTGTCGACCACGGACGAGCCGCTGCACCCGCTGGACGAGCAGGCGGTCGCCGAGGTCTTCGCGCTGGCCCGCAAGGGCGACGCCCGCGCGGAGGCGGCGGTGGAGCGCTTCATCCAGCGGCTCGTGCACGACGTGGCGGCGCTGGTCCTGGCGATCGACCCCGAGCTCGTGGTCGTCGGCGGCTGGGCGGCCGGCCTGGACGGCGTGCTCCAGCCGCTCCGAGAGGAGCTGGCCCGGTTCTGCCTGCGGCCGCCCCGGGTGGTGCTGTCGCTGCTCGGCGAGGCCGCGGTGGGGACGGGCGCGCTGCGCCTCGCCCTCGACCACGTCGAGGAGCAGCTGTTCGCGGTCGACGGCACGGTGACGGCCCGCCGCTAGGAGGATCCTCGCGACGGGCCGTCGGCCGGTGTTCGGTGTTCGTGGGAGGGGCGCGCTACGAGGCCATGACCAGATCGCCCGAGTCGCCGAAGGTGAGGCGGCAGGTGTCGGCGCGGTAGGTGGCCACGGAGACGGCGGCGGTGCGCCCTCCGGAGAGGTAGCGGGTCGTCACGACGAGCACGGGCGCGCCCGGCAGCCGGTCGAGCTCCTTGGCGTCGTCGGCGCGGGCGGACCCGAGCTCCACGGAGCGGTCCTGGCCGTCGAGGGCGAGGTGCTGGAGTTCGCGGAGCACCGCGCGGGCGCGGGCGGGTCCGGCGGGCGCGTCGATGGCGCTGAGGCCCGGGACGGATCCGGCGGGGACGTAGAGCAGCTCGGCGGCGACGGGCTGGCCCTGGCTGACGCGGATGCGGCGGACGACGTGCACCCGCTCCTCGGAGCCGCTCTCCAGGACGCGCGCGACGGCGGCCGGGGCCACGTCGGCGGCGGAGTCGAGGGACTGCCAGGCCTCGTCACCGACACCCGGCCAGGTGTGCTGGGTGGTGGAGACGTCGACGCCGACGCGCGGCGGGGCGACGGTGGTGCCGACGCCGCGACGGCGCTGCAGTCTGCCTTCGAGCTCCAGCTGCTCCAGGGCCTGGCGGAGCGTGGCACGGGCGACGCCGAAGCGTGCCGCGAGATCGCGCTCGTTGGGGAGGATCTCCCCGACCGCGAAGTCCGAGTCGAGTGCTTCGCCGATGACTGTCTTGAGGTGCTGGTACTTCGGTTCCGGTACCGATGCCAGCTGCGTGGTCCCCACCCTGATCCTCCGCAATTCGCCGTGTCCCGCGGCGTTTTTCCGCGCCCTTGTTTATTAAAGGTTCCTGCACTAACTCTGCGACCATAAGGCGAGCCCACCCCTTGGTCAAGACCAATCCTCTGTCGAACGCCCCCGAATGTGACCCTCTGACCTAGATCGTTCACAGGACGTTCGCGCCCCCGTGTGCCCTGCGCAGCAAAACACCCCGCCTCCCTGGTGGGAGACGGGGTGAAGTTCCGGCCGATCGGCGGGATCGGGCCGGTTTGTCGCGCGGGGCGCGTCCCGGGCGCCGTCAGAGACCGGCGAGCGCCTGGAGCTTGTCGGGGTTGCGGATGATGTAGACGCACTGGACGCGCCCGTCGAGCACCTCGATCTGGAAGACGGAGTCCGGCTTGCCGCCGACGAGGGCGAGCAGGGCGGGGGCGCCGTTGAGCTCGAGGAAGCGGAACTCGAAGGTCTCGTCCGCGCCCTGGGCGGTGGCGTGCAGGAAACGGCCGACCTTGTCGGCGCTCTCGATGATCCGCAGCGGTGCCTTGGACTTGCCGCCGCTGTCGCCGACGAGCCGTACGTCGGGGGCGAGCAGGGCGAGGAGATCGCCGAGGTCGCCGCCGGCCGCGGCGGCGAGGAAGCGCTCGGTGAGGTCCCGGCGCTCGGTCGGGTCGACGTCGTAGCGCGGCTTGCCCTCGTCGACATGACGCCGGGCGCGCCCCGAGAGCTGGCGCACGGCCGCCTCGGAGCGGTCGAGGGCTGTGGCGATCTCGGCGTACGGGAAGCCGAAGGCCTCGCGCAGCACGAAGACGGCCCGCTCCAGCGGGGAGAGGGACTCGAGGACGACGAGGACGGCGAGCGAGACGGAGTCGGCGAGCAGGGCCCGCTCGGCGGTGTCGGGGGCGGTCGGTCCGAAGTCGGTGACGACGGGCTCGGGCAGCCACGGGCCGACGTAGGACTCGCGGCGCGCCTGGGCCTGCCGGAGCCGGTCGATGGCGAGCCGCGTCGTGATCCGTACGAGGAAGGCCCGGGGCTCGCGGACCTCGGCCCGGTCCTCCGCGGTCCAGCGCAGCCAGGCCTCCTGGACGACGTCCTCGGCGTCTGCGGCGCGGCCGAGCATCCGGTAGGCGACGCCGAGGAGCATCGGGCGATGCTCCTCGAAGTGCTCGGTCAGGGTGTCGGTCGGGATATCGGTGGGCACCCGTCCATCCCAGCCCACCGCGGTCGCGCTGTCCAGTTTCGGACGAGGTCTTGAACTCCAGGCTACTGATCGGTAATTCTCACTGACGGGACGTCTGAAAGCTTCAGGACAGGGAGTCCGCATGCCCGAACGGATCACGTTCACGATCGAGACCCCGGCGGGCCCCCGCACGGCGTCCCTCACGTACGAGCGCCGGGGCGCGGGGGAACCGCTGCTGCTCCTGCACGGCATCGGGCACCACTGGCAGGCCTGGGAGCCGGTGCTGGACATCCTGGCCGCGGAGCGGGACGTCATCGCCGTCGACCTGCCCGGATTCGGCGCCTCCGACGAGCTGCCCGAGGGCTGCCCGTACGACCTGTCCACCGTCGGGACCGTGCTCGGCGCCTTCTGCGAGGCCGTCGGCGTCGAGCGCCCCCATGTGGCGGGGAACTCGCTCGGCGGACTGCTCGCCCTGGAGCTCGGCCGGGAGAAGCTGGTGCGCTCGGTCACCGCGCTCTCCCCCGCCGGCTTCTGGTCGGAGGGCGAGCGGCGGTACGCCTTCGTGACCCTGCGGGCGATGCGGGGCGCCGCGAGGTCGCTGCCCGTGCCGGTGATCGACCGCCTCTCCCGGACGTCCGCCGGGCGCACCGTGCTCACCAGCACGATCTACGCCCGCCCGGGGCGCCGTTCACCCGCGGCCGCCTACGCCGAAACGCTCGCGCTGCGCGGGGCCACCGGGTTCCGCCAGACCCTGGCCGCCGGCGGGAGCGTGCGCTTCCGCGACGACGTCGCCGACGTGCCCGTCACCGTGGCCTGGGGCGCCCGCGACCGGCTGCTCCTTCCCCGACAGGGCGTCCGCGCCAAGCACACCATCCCCGGCGCGCGACTCGTCCGGCTGCCCGGCTGCGGTCATGTGCCCATGAACGACGACCCCGCTCTCGTCGCACGCGTGATCCTGGACGGCAGCGGCGTCTGAGGCCGCCCGCGGGGCCGGCCGGACAGCGCGGGTCCTTCGCGCGAAGAGGCCGGTGCCCACGGCACGGGTCCTTCGCGCGAAGAGGCCGGTGCCCACGGCGGCGCCGGCCCCCACCAGCAGGCTGCCGACCGCCTGCGGGAGGCCGAAGCCGGCGCCCGCGACCAGGACGGCGCTCAGCGCGGCGGCGACCGGGATCGCGCCGGTGAAGAGGGTGGCGCGCTCCATGCCGACCCGCTGGACACCCATGTAGAAGAGGACGAACCCGACCACGGTGGCGAGCGCCGCCTGCCAGATCAGCGCGCCCGTCTCCACCGCCGTCGGCATCCGGACGAGACCGGCCCCGTCCACGATCAGGCCCACGAGCGCCGCCTCCGCCGCGCCGACCCCGCAGACGACCGCCGTGAGCAGCTTGGGCCCGAGCAGCCGGAGGACGGGGACGGCCAGCACCGTGAAGCCGACCTCGCCCGCGAGCGCGGCCACCGACCAGCCGATGCCGGCCAGGTCCGTACGCCCCCAGCCCTGCACGGTGAAGGCACCGGCGGCGACCAGCAGCGCCCCGTACAGCACGGCGGGGGCGGGCCTGCGGCCCTCGGTCAGCGGGACGAGGACGGCGACGACGACCGGGGCGCAGCCGACGAGGACGCCGGGCACGGCCGGCTCGGCGGTCCGCTCGGCGGCGAGGACCGCCAGGTTGAAGCCGACCATGCCGACCCCCGCGAGGGTGGCGAGCCGCAGCCAGTGACGGGCGGTCAGGGTCCGCAGCGGGGCGAGCGCGCCGCGGCCCAGCAGGGGGAGCAGGAGCAGACAGGCGGCGCCGTAGCGCAGGGCCTGGCCGCCCGCGTACGGGTAGTCGCCGAGGAGGCTGTTCGCGGTGAAGGAGGCGCCGACGAGGGCGTAGGCGAGGGTCACGAGGAGGACCCCGCGGAGGGCGTTCGCGTTCATGCCTCCGACGCTAGGAAGGCGCGCGGCCCCGGTTAAGGTCCACTTCTGTCACGCCATCGGGGACCACTTCGGGCCGATGCGGTCGTCCGGGGCGCCGGCGTGGGTTCTTGTCTCCGGTGTCCCGTTCTCCGCCCGTTGTCATGGGTGATGTGCAGGGGGTGCCTGTCCACTCAGGCGGTGCCGCGCGGCCGACCGGGAAGGTCGCCGTTGGTCCCGGACTCCCGGGCCCGCGCGGTCCTGTCGGGCCACCCCCATCAGGCAGCTGCACCAAGGCAGGAGGTCGGGCGGGCGGGCGGGCGGTCGGGCGGGCGGGCCACCGGGCGGTGGGTCAGGTGAGGTTCACCCGGCGGGCCTCGGCGTGGGCGGTGATCCCGTCCGGGCCTACGGTGACCTCGGTGGGCCTCAGGCCCAGCGGGAGCGGCGGCAGTCGCCGGTGCTCGCGGGACAGGGCCCCCGCGATGGCGGGGGCGGTGGGATCGAGCGTGCGGCCGGCCAGGGTCGCGCTGTCCGCGTGCAGGGTGACGACGCCCGCGTCGAGGCGGGGTTCGGCCGTGATGACCAGGGGCATCCCCAGCACGCCGCTCTCGATCCGCAGCCGGCCGCCGCCGGCGTCGGAGAGCCGCATCTCCCGGTCGCCGGCCGTGCCGAGCGCGTCGAACGGTGCGGTGAACGCGGCGTCGACCGAGTCCGCCGCGTAGCCGCCGGGCTGTTCGGACACCCGGTGGAGGTCGACTTCGGCTTTGACGGGGATGCCGTCGGGCGTTCGGGCATCACCCGATACCCGGACCCTGGGATGGTGCCCCCGGGCGGCGTGCAACAGAAACGGATGGCCGTCGATGGTGACCCCCGGCGAGGTCAGACCACCGCCCTGACGGGCGGAGATCCGGTCGGCGAACCGCTCTTCGCCGAGCCGGCGGGCCAGGGCGTCGGCCGTGAGCAGAAGGGCGCCCACGAGGACGGTCACGACCGCCATCCGCCGGTACGGGCGGCTCGGGCGGCCAGTGCGGCCAGTGCGGCCCCTGCGTAGGTTCCGGCGCTCGGGGGCGGGTGGGGACGCGGGCGCGTGCGGGGGGGCGGAACGGCATGGGTCGGTACCTCGGGGTCGGGTCGGAGCAGGGGCGGGGCGGGGGCGGGGCGGGGGCGGGGTGGGAGCGAGGTGGGAGCGGGGTGGGGGCGGGGCGGGGCGGGGTGGATTGGCGGAGGTGGTCGGGTCGGGGTTGGGGATTCGGGGATTCGGGGGTTCGGGGGTTCGGGGGTTCGGGGGTTCGGTCGCGACGCGGGCGGATCAGGGTGCGGGAAGGCGGTCGGCTCGGGAACCGGCTGCCTCGTGCGGTCGGGCCGCGGGCTCCGCCGTGTCGTCGCACGTGCGCGGGGCGGGTGTGGGGGTGCCCTCTATGTCCACGCGCGGCAGGATCCGGTCGAGCCACGCCGGCAGCCACCAGTTGCGCGACCCGAGCAGCACCATGCTGGTCGGGACGAGGAGGCCGCGGACGACGGTGGCGTCCAGGGCCACCGCCGCGGCCAGGCCGATCCCGAACATCTTGACCACCGGGTCTTCGGACAGCAGGTAGCTCAGGAACACGCAGAGCATGATCAGCGCAGCCGAGCTGATGACCCCGGCCGTACCGGTCAGCCCCTCCACGACCGCGCGCCGGTTGTCGCGGTGTCGCAGGTAGGACGCGCGCACGGCAGTCAGCAAGAACACCTCGTAGTCCATGGAGAGCCCGAACAGCACGGCGAACATCAGCAGCGGGACGTACCCCGGGATCTGCAACGGCCCGTCGAGGCCGAGCAGGTCGGCCCCCCATCCCCACTGGAACACCGCGGTCAGCACGCCGTACGAGGCCGCGACCGAGATCAGGTTCATGGCGGCCGCCTTGGCCGCGACCACGGGCGCGCGGAAGGCGAGCAGGAGCAGCAGCCCGGCGACGAGGACGACGGTGGCGATGACCACCGGCATCCGGTCCGCGAGCCGGGCGTTCAGGTCTGCCTGGGCGGCCGTGGGCCCGCCCACGTGGGTGACGGCCCCCGTACCCGCGGTGGCCTCGGGCAGGGTGGTCCCGCGCAGGTGCTCCACGAGGGCGACGGTCCGCCGGTCGCCGGGCCCGGTGGTGGGGGTGACCTGCCAGAGGACGGTACGGCCGCCCGGGCCGATGCGTGCCGGGCCCACCGCCTCGATCCCGGGGGTCCGCGCGAGTGCCTCGGTGACCGGGGCGACGCGGTGATCGGAGGGGCCCTCCGCCGCGGTGGGCAGGGTCGCGGTCACCTGGACCGGGCCGTTCGCGCCCGGTCCGAAGGCCTCGGCCAACTGCTCGTACGCGGTGCGGCTTGCCGTGCCGGCCGCCTTGTCGCCCGCGTCGAGTTGGCCGAATGCCAACCGGGCGGCCGGCGCTGCCAGGACGGCCAGCAGGACCAGGCTCGCGAGCAGGTAGCGCCAGGGCCGGTCGGCCACGTGCGCGGCAATCCGTCGCGCAGGCGCGTGCGCGGGCTCGGTGACGTCGATGGCGCCCTCGATGTGCTCGATGTGCTCGACTTGTTCAATGGGTTCGGCGCCGGTTGACGCGGAGCGAACGGCGGGCGAAGCGATCGGATCCGCCGGGCCCGGCGTGGGCCTCGTGGCCGCGGGATTCGCCGCGGGATTCGCCTGGGCCCGCCTGCCCCCGCAGCGTCCGCCCGTGCGGTGACCCAAGCGGTGACCCAGCAGGGCGAGCAGGGCCGGGAGCAGAGTCAAGGCGGCCAGGACCGCGACGAGTACGGCGATGGCGGGGGCCAGCGCCAGGGCATACAGCAGCGGCAGCCCGCCGAGCGCCAGCCCGGCCAGCGCCGCCGCCACCGCGCCGCCGGCGAAGGCGGCGGCCTTGCCGGCACTCGCCGTGGTGTGCCCGACCGCCTCCGGCACTCCGTGACCCCGCGTCAGGAGTCCACGGAAGCGCGTGAGGCAGAACAGGGTGTAGTCGATGCCCACGCCGAGGCCGATCATCGCCGCGATGGTGGCCCCGGACGAGGGCATGTCGAGGAGGTGACCCACCAGCCCGATCACCGACAGCGAGACCACCAGCCCGAGGACCCCCACCAGCAGGGGCAGCCCTGCCGCGAGGATTCGGCGCAGTGTGAGGAAGAGGATCACTGCGGCCGCCGCGAGACCGATCAGCTCACTGTGCGCGGTGGACCGCCGGTCGACGGCCGCAGCGAGGTCGCCACCTGCCGTGACCTCGATGCCCGCCCGTCGCGCGGGTTCCGCGGCCGAGAGCACGGCCTCGCTGATCTCAGGGGTGATGTCCCGGCCCGTCACGTCCAAGCCGACGGACAGGTAGGCGGTGTGCCCGTCCGCGCTCATGGCCGCGCCGCCCGAGGGCCCGTACGGCGTGGCGACGGCGACCACATGGTCCGCCGCGGCCACGTCGGCCGCGGCCGCCTCCACCGCCCGCCGCGCGGTCGCGGAGGTCAACTCCGGGCCGTCCGGCGTCGTATGCAGGACGATCGGCTGGTTGCCGGACGCGGGTCCGGGGAGGGTCTCGGCGGCGTCCCGGGCCGCCTGGCTGTCGCTGCCGGGGATGACCACGGCCTCGGTGGTGACGCGGCCGTGCAGGGCCACGGCTGCCACCGCGGCGATCACCACGGCCGCCCACACGGCGAGCACGCGTACGGGTCTGCCGGCGCACCATCGGCCCAGGGCAAAGAACATCGTGCTGCGCACCCCTCCACGGATCCACGAATGAAGTTGCACTCCGAGTGCAGATTTACGTTTGCACTAGGAGTGCAATAATGTCAATCGGAGAGAGGGGCCCAGGTGGAACGGCAGGGCGAGGAGCAGGACCGGCAAAGGCGGGGACAAGAGCCGGAGCAGGGTGCGCGGGAAAGCCGGCGGCCCGGCATGTCACCCGCCGGGACCAAGGACGGCCGGACCGAGCGCGGTCGGCAGACCCGCGAGAGGATCGCCGACGCGCTGCTCGCCCTGCTCGACGAGGGCATGACGGAGTTCCCCGCCGACCGGGTCGCCGAGTACGCCGGCGTCTCGCGCCGCTCGGTGTTCCATCACTTCGCCGACATGGCCCAGCTCGTGGACACCGCCATCACCCGCCGGCTGGAACAACTCGCGGCGCAGATAAGGCCGTTGTCCACCGAAGGGCCGCGAGAGGCACGGGTCGCGGCGCTGGTCGAGCAGCGCTCCCGGATCCTCGAATGGATCACCCCGGCCCGTCTGGCGATGATCCGCATGGACAACCCCTCGGAACGGATCCGTCAGGTCACCGCGGACGCCTTCCGCGATGCCCGCGAGCGCTTGGAGGCAGTGCTCGCCGAGGAACTCGAACGGCTCCCGGCCCGGCAGCGCAGGGACCTGGCCGACGGGTTGGACGCGGTGACCACGTGGGGCGCCTGGCACCACTGGCGGTCCACGGGACTCGACGCCGAACAGGCGCGGCACGCCATGGAGGCCACCGTGCTGAACCTGCTCGCCGCCGCCGACCCACCGGGCGGCCGCGCCCCGGCCCTGCGGGACGACTCCGCCTGACCACCCCGGCGTGCCGTGGAGACGGTGGGCCGGTGACGCGGTCGTCCCAGCGGCCTCGCCCTTCGCCGAGCGCCTCGGATCGCCGAGGCGCTCAGCTGCAGACAAAGGGTGTCGGCCTCAATGGAGACGGTCGCCGGCGGCCGAGGACACCGGGCCGGAGGGAGACATTCCGAATGCGGCGCTACAGCCGCCGCCGTCCGGGCCGGTGCGGGCACGGGCGCGGAAGGTGCGGCGGTACGTGTCGGGGGGCACGCCGACGGTGCGGTTGAAGTGTCGGCGCAGCGTCGTCGCGGTGCCCATGCCGGTGGCGGTCGCGATGCCCTCGACGCTGTCGTCGGTGGACTCGAGCAACTCCTGGGCATGGCGGATCCGCTGGGTCAGCAGCCACTGCAGCGGGGTGGTTCCGGTCACCGACCGGAAGTGGCGGCCGAGATTGCGCGAGCTCATCCGCGCCCGGCGGGCCAGGTCGTCCACGGTCAGCGGCTGGTCGAGCCGCTCCATCACCCAGGGGAGCAGGTCGCCGAGCGGGTGGTCGTCGCGCGCGGGCACGGGGGTGGTGACGAACTGGGCCTGGCCGCCCGCGCGGTGCGGGGGAACGACCAGGCTGCGGGCGACCGTGTTGGCGACGGCCGAGCCGTGGTCGAGGCGGACCAGGTGCAGGCAGAGGTCCATCGCGGCGGCCTTGCCCGCCGAGGTGAGGACGCGGCCGTCGTCCACGTAGAGCACGTCCGGATCGACCTCCACCCGGGGGTGGCGGGCGGCGAGCTCCTCGGTGTGGGCCCAGTGGGTGGTCGCGCGCCGTCCGTCGAGCAGGCCCGCGGCGGCCAGCACGAACGCGCCCGTGCAGAGGGAAGCCACGCGCGCGCCCGCCTGGTGGGCCGCCCGCACCGCGTCGACCAGTTCGGCGGGCGGGGCCTCGTCGGTCTCGGCGAGGGCGGGAACGATCACCGTGCCGGCCCGCGCCAGCCGGTCGAAACCGCCGTCGGGCTCCAGCCGGAACCGGCCGATCCGGACGTCGGCCGGTCCGCAGAGGGAGACGTCGTACCAGGGGCCGGTCACCGCGGACGGGGGCGGGCCGAAGACCTCGTACGCCACGGAGAGTTCGAACTGACGCATCCCCTCGGTGACGGCGAGGGCGACGACGCTCAGGTCCCTGCTCGGGGCGTTGCTCGGGTCCGTCCTCAGGTCCGCGTCCATGTCCGTAATTGTACGCACGGCGTCGTTCCGGACACTCGTGCGTGACGGCGGCCGGGGCCAGGATTGCCCCAGGAGAACGGTTCGGGTCGTACGAGAGCAGGGAGAAGTCATGGAAACGGGGCTCACGGTCGCGGTGTTCGGCGCCTACGGACACACCGGGCGGTTCGTGGTGGCGGAGCTGCTCGCCCGCGGGTTCGTCCCGGTGGCCGTCGGCCGTGACGCCGACAAGCTGCGGGCCCTCGCGGAGTCCCGTCCGGGGCTCGACGTGCGGCCCGCGTCGGCCGACGACCCGGCGGCGCTCGACCGCGCGCTCGAAGGCGCGGCGGCCGTGATCAACACGGCGGGGCCCTTCGCCGTGACCGGCGCCCCCGTGATCGAGGCGGCGCTGCGGGCCGGGATCCCGTACGTGGACGTGGCGGCCGAGATCGAGGCCAACGTCGACACGTTCGAGCGGTTCACGGACCGGGTCCGCGCGGCGGGCACGGTGATCGTCCCCGCGATGGCCTTCTACGGCGGCCTCGGCGATCTGCTCGCCACCGCCGCCATGGGCGACTGGGCGTCGGCCGACGAGGCCCACATCGCGTACGGACTGAGCAGCTGGCACCCCACCGCCGGCACCCTCGCCGCCGGCAAGGTCTCCCGGGAGCGGCGGAACGGCCGCCACGTCCGCTTCACCCGGGGTCGACTGGAGTACCACGACGACGCGTTCACGGTCCAGGAGTGGCCCTTCCCGGCCCCGATGGGTCCCCGGCCCGTCATCGGCGAGTTCACGATGGCCGACGTGGTCACCGTCCCGAGCCATCTGAAGGTGCCCGAGGTCCGCACCTACATGGCGGTCGACGCGGCCCGGGACCTGTCGGCGCCCGACGCGTCGGCACCGGCCGCGGTCGACGGGGCCGGCCGGTCCGACCAGACGTTCCTCGTGGACGTCGTCGTCCGCTCGGGCGACGCGGAACGCCGGGCCGTGGCCGTCGGCCAGGACATCTACGCCGTCAGCGCGCCGCTCGCCGTGGAGGCCGTCGGGCGGATCCTCACCGGCCGGACGCGGACGACCGGTGTCGCCTCGGCAGGCGAGGTCTTCGACGCCCCGGACTTCCTCCGGGCCCTCGCACCGCACATCTCCTTCGACCTGTACCGCTGACGGGCCCGCCACCGGACCGGACCGGTCCCGATCCGCTCGGGGCGCGGCGTCAGCGGCATCATGGGCCTCGGCCGGGACCACCCGGCGCGCGGGACGAGGAGAGGGGCCGCACGGACATGAGGAGCCACGGACAGGCCGCCTGGGAGCTGCTCCTGCCGGCCGCCGCGGCCCCGGCGCGCCGACGCGGCCGGGCCCTCCAGGAGGCGCTGCGCGAGGCGGTGCGCTCGGGGCGGCTCGCGGCCGGGACCCGACTGCCCTCGACCCGTGCGCTCGCGGCCGATCTGGGCGTCTCACGGGGCCTGGTCACGGAGGCGTACGAACAGCTCACCGCCGAGGGCTATCTGCGCAGCGACCGGGGCGCGGGCACGTGGGTGGGCGACGCGGCGAGGGGCCGGCTCGGCGGCACGCCCGCGCGTGGGGCGGTCCGGGATCCGGGCGGCGGTACGCGGACGGAGGAGGCCCTCGCAGCCGTTTCCCAAGGTCCGGACCCGGCCACGCGCGCGCGTGGGGCCGTCGCCCGGAACCCGGACCCTGACACGCGGGCAGCGCGGGCACCGGGGGCGGGTGCGCCCGCCGTCCGCGTGGACTTCCGCCCCGGGACACCCGATCTGTCGCTGTTCCCGAGAGCCGCCTGGTCGGCGGCCCAGCGGGCCGTGCTCGCGCGACTCCCCCACCCCGCCCTCGGGTATCCGGACCCCCGCGGGCTGCCCGAACTGCGGGAGGCGCTGGCCGGGATGCTGACCCGGCGCCGGGGCGTGGTGGCCGATCCGGAGCGGCTCGTGGTGTGTTCGGGAGTGGCGCAGGCGTCGACGCTGCTCGGCTTCGTGCTGCGGGCGCGGGGGCTTGACGCGATCGGCATCGAGGATCCGGGCAGCCCGGAACACGGACGGCTCTTCGCCTCGACCGGTCTGGACACGGTGTGGCTGCCGCTCGACGAGGAGGGGCTGCGGCCGGAGCCGCTCGCCGCCTCCGGGGTACGGGCGGTGGTGGTGACGCCCTCGCACCAGTTCCCGTCCGGGATCAGCTGGTCGGCGGAGCGCCGTGCCGCGCTGCTCGACTGGGCGCGGGCGGTGGACGGTCACGTCCTGGAGGACGACTACGACGGCGACTTCCGGTACGACCGGGCCCCCGTCGGCGCCCTCCAGGGACTCGACCCGGAGCGGGTCGTCTACGCCGGCTCGGTCAGCAAGTCGCTCGCGCCCGGTCTGCGGCTCGGCTGGATGCTCGTCCCCGAGGCGCTGCTCGCCGAGGTCGTCGAGCGCAAGCGGACGATGGACCTGGGCAACCCCGTGCTCGACCAGGCGGTGCTCGCCGAGTTCGTGACGCGGGGCGCGTACGACCGGCAGTTGCGCCGCTGCCAACGCGCCTACCGGGAGCGGCGGGACGCCCTCCTGTCGGCGCTCGCGGAGCACCTGCCGGGCACCTGCGTGAGCGGCATCGCCGCCGGACTGCACGTCATCGCGCGCGTACCGGGGCGTTACGGGCCACCGGAACGGTTCCTGGCACGGTCGGCGGAGGCGGGGGTGGCGCTGCGGCCCCTGGAGGAGTACGGCACGGCGCGGCCCGGGGACGGGGACGTACGGCTCGTGATCGGATACGCGCATCTGACGCCGCCCGTCCTGACGGACGGGATACGCAGGGTGGCGGAGGCGGTCCGCCGGGGCTGAGGCGATCCGTTCACGTACACGGCGCGGTCCGCCGGGGCTGAGGCGATCCGTTCGCACGCCCGACGCCAGAGGCTCGCGGCGGGCCCTCGCGCGAGTGTTCACGCGGGGTTCGTGTGGGCGCCGCCCCCGGCCGTTAGGCATGGGGCGACGCACCGCCCCCGCCCGGACACCCCTCGGAGGCTCTTCCATGTCCCAGTCCGTACCCGGCAGTTCCCCCTCCCCCGCCCGCCGCAGCGTGCTGCGCGGTTCGCTCGCCGCGTCGGCGGCGCTCACGCTCGGCGGTGCCGGTCTCGCCGCGCCGGCGTTCGCCCTGTCGGGCCGGCCCCGCGCCGAGTGGGGTGTGCAGACGGGCGACGTCACGACGTCCTCGGGTCTGGTGTGGGTGCGCTCGGACCGGCCGGCCCGCATGGTCGTGGAGACCTCGGCGAGCGAGTCGTTCCGGCGGGTGCGCCGCCACCACGGGCCGCTGATCGGCGCGGGCACGGACTTCACCGGCACCACCGCGCTGCGCGGGCTGCCCGCCGGCGAGCAGATCCACTACCGCGTCACGCTCGCCGACCCGGACGACCCGCGCCGGACGGGCGAGCGGATCGTCGGCACCTTCCGTACCGCCCCGGACCGGCGCCGGGACGGGGTCCGCTTCCTCTGGTCGGGAGACATCGCCGGGCAGGGCTGGGGCATCAACCCGGACATCGGCGGCTTCCGCGCGTACGAGGAGATGCGCCGCCTCGACCCGGACTTCTTCCTGTGCAGCGGTGACTCGATCTACGCCGACGGACCGCTCCAGCCGAGCGTGACGCTGCCCGACGGGCGGATCTGGCGGAACGTCACGACGCCCGAGAAGTCGAAGGTCGCGGAGACCCTCGCCGAGTACCGGGGCAACTTCCGCTACAACCTCCTCGACCACAACGTCCGGGCGTTCAACGCGCAGGTGCCCACGGTGACGCAGTGGGACGACCACGAGGTGCGCAACAACTGGTACCCGGGCCAGATCCTGGACGACGCGCGCTACACGGAGAAGGACGTGGACGTCCTCGCCTCGCGCGCGCTGCGCGCGTTCGGCGAGTACACGCCGGTGTCCACCCTCCACGCGCGCGGGGGCGGTCGCGAGGGCCGGATGCACCGGGTGGTGCGGTACGGTCCGCTGCTCGACGTGTTCGTGCTCGACATGCGCTCGTTCCGCAACGCCAACTCCCCCGGGCGGCAGGCCGACGACACCACCGGCATCCTCGGCGCCGAGCAGCTCGCCTGGCTCAAGCGGGAGCTGGCCGCCTCCACCGCGGTCTGGAAGGTGCTCGCGGCGGACATGCCGCTCGGCCTGGTCGTCCCGGACGGCACGAACATCGAGGCGATCGCGCAGGGCGACCCGGGCGCGCCGCTCGGCCGTGAGCTGCAGATCGCGGAGCTGCTGCGGTTCGTCAAGCACCGGCGGATCACCGGCACGCTGTGGCTGACGGCGGACGTGCACCACACGTCGGCGCAGCACTACGCGCCGGAGCGGGCCGCCTTCCAGGACTTCGCGCCGTTCTGGGAGTTCGTGTCCGGTCCGCTGGCCGCGGGCGGCTTCCCGGCGAACGCGCTGGACGCGACGTTCGGCCCGGAGCGGGTGTTCGTCCGCGCGCCGGAGCGGGCCAACCTGTCGCCGATGGAGACCCCGCAGTACTTCGGGGAGGTCGACATCGACGGCCACAGCGGGGAACTGACGGTCCGCCTGCGGGCGGAGGGCGGGACGGTGCTGTTCAGCAAGGTGCTGCGGCCGGGTCGCGTCGGGCAGTGACGCCTGGTCGGAAGGGGTGCGGGAGCGGGTGCCCGGCGGTCGTGACGGCCGGACGGGCACCGGCTCCCCGGTGATTGTCAGTGCCGGGTCCTAACGTCGTTTCCATGACGCGATCCGTACAGGCACTCGCCTATGTCCGCCCTTCCGCGCTGGAGTCCACGGGCTCCGGCCGGCTGCTCGGTCTGGAGACGGCGCGGGGTCTCACGCCCCGGGGGGCCGAGGCCCATCCCCGTTTCTTCGCCGGCTTCCTGGCCTCGCCCCAGGTCGCCGCCCGCGGTCTGCTGGCGGTCGCCGACGTGGCCGCGGCCCGCTACCACCAGCGGATACGGCCGGGGTCGCTCGACCCGGTGGTGACGGGGAACGGGGACCGGCTGCGGTTCGAGTCGTTCTCCGGCTGCGGCGGGGTGTACGCGCGCCTGGACGTCCTCGACGAGGGGCTGGGCGGTACGGAGACGGGGCACGGAACGACCAACGTCGACGTCAACAACCCGCTGCGCGAGGCGCTGTCGCGGATGACGGGGGACGATCCGCTGCACCTCAGGGTGGGTCCTGAGGAGATGGCGGTGACCACGCTCGCGGGGGCGGTCGTGGAGAAGAAGGTCCCGTTGCCGGACCGCTGGCTGCGGGGCTTCGCCGAGGCGCAGGTCGCCTCGGCCCGGTTCGATCTGCGGGCCGAGCTGAGCGCGGCGGAGGCCGTCCGGTTCCTGAGGTCCCTGCCGCGCAACCAGGCCCGTGGGCGCGGGCCGATGTGGATCACGCAGTCCGGCCGGACCCTGCGGCCGACGACCCGGCCCGGTGCGGGCGCGGTGTGTCTGCCGGGACCCGACCGGCTCGTCGCCCTGGAGCGGGTGCTGCGGCACGCGACGGGTCTCCGGGTGTACGGGCCCGTGCCGGACGGCACCCTGCCCACGGCGAGCGCCTGGGAGGTGGTCCTGCCGGGCATGCGGCTCACGCTGACGCTGTCGCCCGACCCCGCGCGGGGCTTCTCCGGCGAGGGCGGGGTCCTGGAGGCCCTCGCGACGGAGGAGGCCGCGCAGGACGCCGAGCTGGTCGCGGTCCTGCTCGCCTGGGAGCCGCGGATCGACCCGGCCGACCTGGCGGCTCAGGCCGGGCTCACGATCGACCGGGTGCGGGCGGCCCTGACCCGGCTCGGCACGGCGGGGCGCGTGGGGTACGACGTGGCGGACGCGGCCTACTTCCACCGTGAGCTGCCGTACGACGCGGACCGCGCCGAGCGGCACAACCCGCGTCTGGTGAGCGCCCGCCGGCTGGTCGCGGAGGGCGCGGTGACCGTCGAAGGGGAGCTGGCGACGGTGGCCTCGGGCGAACGGCGCTACCGGGTGCGGGAGTCGGACGGGGTGCTGAGCTGCACCTGCCAGTGGTGGGCCGACTACCGGGGCCGGCGCGGCCCGTGCAAGCACGCGCTCGCGGTCCGGATGGTACGGCGGGGCGCGAGGCCCGAGCCCGTCGCTGCCGGGGACGACGGCGTGACGGTCGCCGGAGCGGCGCGATGACGGGGAGCGCCGGGACGACGGTGGACGGTGGGGGGACCGAGGTGGGGAACAGCCTGGTGAACAGGGTGATGGACAGCATGATGACCAAGGTGAGGAGCGCCGTGGTGCGTGGGGCGGGGAACGACACGGCAAGCGGCGCGGCGAGCACGAGCGGCGGCGCACGAGGCACGGGCGGTGCGGAGGGGGGCACGGTGGGGACAGAGGGACGCACGGTCGGTACGGAGGGACGCACCCCGGTCGAGCAGCTGCTGGCGGAGGTGCGCGCGGGCCGCGCCCACAAGGTGCCGGCGCTCCTGGAGCCGCTGGACGCCGCCGCCCGGAAGACCGCCCTCGGGCAGTTGAAGTCCCTGCGCTCCGAGGTGCGCGCCTGGGACTGGAAGCGGTGGAACGAGGCGACCGCCGTGCGGCGCGCGCTGTACGTGGCGGGCGCCGGCTGTCAGACCGGCGCGGCCGCGACGGCGACCTGGCTCGGCGGGCGCGACCTGCTGAGCTGGCGCTCCGAGGACGGCACCCTGGTCCTGTCGGTGCTCGCCGACCGGGATCCGGTGTGGACGGCGGACGTGGCGCAGCGGCTCGCGGCGCGGCCGGCCGTGGCGGAGAGCAGCTACGGCCTGATCCGCGGGCTCGTGGAGCGTTCCGGGTGCGCGGTGCCCGCCACCGACGGCTATGTCCTCGCGTGGACGCGGGAGATCACCGACTCGCGGCTCCTGGAGCGGCTCCGGGAGGACTCGCACACGCGGGTCCTGGTGCCGCACGCGCTCGCCATGGCCGAGACGCCCGACCGGCTGACCTGGTCGGTGGGCCCCGAGGCGCCGACGCACTGGCCGACCGCGCTCGAGGCGCTCGTCACGGAGGGCGTGCTCGACCGGGCCGAGGTCGTGGACCTGTGTGTCTCCCGGCTGCTGCGCGGCGGCCGGGCCCGGGACCTGCGTTTCCCGCTGGACGTGCTGCGGCTCGTCGAGCCGAGCGCGGACGAGCGCAGGGAGCGGATCCCGGACTGGATCGGGATGACGGCCGACGCGCCGTCCCCGGTCGCGGGGTACGCGCAGGAGGTCCTCGCGGGCCTCGCCGCCGACGGCGCGCTGTCGGCGGGGGCGCTGGCCGAGATGACGGGCGGGGTGCTGTTCCGTACCGAGAAGAAGCTGGTGCGGGCCCAGTTGACGCTGGTCGGGAAGGTGCTGGCGCGGGAGCCCGGCGCGGTGGCGGAGCTGCTGCCGGCCGTGGCGGAGGCCTTCGGGCACGAGGACACGACGATCCAGGAGCGGGCGCTGAAGCTGGTGGGCCGTCATGCGGCGGCGGTGGACGCCTCCGTACGCCGTGAGCTGGCCGAGCAGGCCGGTCTGCTGAGTCCGGTGCACCGTCCGGCGGCCGTGGCGCTGTTCGGGAACGACCTGGAGGTGGAGTCCGGGGTCCCGTACGAGGAGATCCTGCCGCCGGTCCCGGAGCGGGAGCGGGTGGCTCCCCCGGCGACGACGGTCGAGGAGCTGGTGGAGGAGCTGCTGACGCGGGGGCTGCAGCAGGATCCGGCGGCGTTCGAGCGGATGCTCGACGGTCTGGTGCGGCTCGCGCGACGGGACAGGGCGGGTCTTGAGGCGGCGGTGCGGGAGGCGTTCGCGACGGGGCCGTGGGCGCACTCGCACTTCTTCACCCACTACAACCAGGGGGCGGAGGTGGTACTCGCTGGTCTGCTGGGACTCCTGCAGAAGGGGCGCATCACAGCCGGGCGGGCGAAGGGCAACAACCGGAAGGTCTGCCACCACGACGCGTTGTCGGGGATCCTGGACGCGCGCCTGTGGGAGGCCGCCGACCTGATCGGCACGGACGCGCTGCCGTTCCTGCTCGCCGTACCGACCTGGCACACGGGCGAGATCGACCCGGTGGTGCTGGTGGAGCGGTTGCGCGGCTACCGGGAGGCGGGCGTCGAGCCGGCTCCGGCCGACTTCGCCCAGGCGCTGCTGCGGGTCGGGCGCCGGGATCCGTCGGCCGGGTGGGCCGCCGAGGAGGCCGAGGCGCTCGGCACGCGGGCGGGACGGCGGCTCGCCGCGTGGCTGCGGGCCTGGGAACCCCTGGGGATGAGGGTGCGGTTCCTCGACGGAGGGGAGGACCGGGCCTCGCTGTGGTGGCTGTCGGACCGGATCGTCGTCGAGATCGCCGACCGCCCCGCGGTGCGCAAGGAGTTCCCGGCGGCCTTCCGGTGGCTGGGCGGCGAGCCGCGGGTGACTCCTCGTCAGTGCTACCACTGGCTGGACACGCGGGCGCACTGGGCCGCGGCGCTGCCGGTGGACCGCGAGTTCGTGGCGGCGTGCGTCCTGTCCCCCCTCGCTTCGGCGGCCGACGCGGACCAGCGCGGCGTGACCGAACCGCTCACCATGATCGCCGAGGCGGGCGGTCCGGTCGGCCGGGCCGTCCATCTCGCGGTGGCGTTCGGTCTGGGCTGTCAGGACGCGGACGACCGGCTGCGCGCGGTGGACGCGCTGCTCGTCCTGGCGGCGCGGGGCGATCTGGACGCCCGGCTGCTGGGCACGGAGCTGGCGTGGCTGGTCGTGGAGGGCTCGGTGAAGCCGAACCGGCTTGCGGACGCGCTCCGGACGACGGCCGCCACGGGCGCGTACGGCACGGTCTGGGCGGTCCTTGAGCCACTGCTGCCGGAGCTGCTCGGCACGGAGAAGCCGGTGCGCGGTCTGGGCGAGGTGCTCGCGGTCGCGGCGGACTGTGTGGAGCGGTGCGGGGCCCGGGGCGAGGTGGCCGGGCTCGACGCGATGGCCTCGGCGCGGAGCGCCTCGCAGTTCGTCGTCCAGGCGAAGCGGCTGTCGGGCGCACTCCGCCGGGGGGCCGATCAGCCTTTGACAGAAACGGTCTGAATCGTTCTTTAAGCCGCTAGATGGGCGCTTAACCCGTCAGTCACAAAGCGTTCGTGATCACGCAACACCACTGGGTCACAGTGAGGTCATGACCGATGTGACGTCTTCGAAGAGCGCCCGCCGTCCGCACCACTGGCGGCACGACCTGATCGAGCTGGCCGCCCTGTTCACCGCGGTGGTGGTGGCCGACACGATCGCCAAGACCATCGCCAAGGGGCCCGACGGCCCCTACCTCCTGGTCTTCTCGGCGATCGCGCTGGTCGCCACCGCCTCCTTCCACACCTGGTGGGCGCGGAGGCGCAGTCATGCGAGCCATGCCCCGCCCGCCGCACACACCGGCGGGCACTCCCCCGTGGCCGACCCGGTGAACCCGGAGGAGGAGCGGGGGGAGACGGGGCCCGTGGGGTCCGTCGAGACCGCGCTGTGGCGGATGCGGACCACCGTCGCGGACACACCCGGCAGCCTCGCCGCGCTGTGCACGGTCCTCGCCCGGCTGGGCGTGGACATCCTCACCCTCCAGACGCATCCGCTCGCCGACGGCACGGTCGACGAGTTCCTGCTGCGGGCCCCCGCCGATCTCTCCGCCCAGGCCCTGGCCCGCGAGACGGCGGCGGCCGGCGGCCGCGACACCTGGACCGAGCGGGCCGACGCCCACGACCTGGTGGACACCCCGACCCGGGTCCTCGGCCTGGCCACCCGTACGGCGCTCGACGCGGCCGAGCTGCCGCTCGCACTGCGCCAGCTCCTGGGCCGCTGCACCCTCCACTCCGTACCCGCCGTCTCCCTCACGGGCCGTCCCACCGGCGAACACGCCCCGGTCGAGGGCGTCCTGGAGGAGACCGTGATGCGGCTGCGCGACCCGAACGGCGGCACGCTCATCGTGGAGCGGCCCTACCTCCCCTTCACCCCGACCGAGTTCGCCCGGGCCCGCGCCCTCGTGGAGCTCGACGCCCGGCTCGGCCCCCGCGTCCCGCGCAGCCAGGACGTACTGACCCTCCCCGAGGGCAACGAGATCACCGTCCGCCGCGCCGACCAGCGCGACCTGCCCGCCGCGCGCGCCATGCACGACCGCTGCTCGGCGCGGACCCTCGGCCTGCGCTACCACGGGCCCGTCGGCGACGCCGACCGCTACCTCGACCATCTGCTCAGCCCCCGCTTCGGGCGCACCCTCGCCGTCCAGACGGCCTCCGGCCGGCTCGTCGCCCTCGGGCATCTGCTCTGGGACGGCGACGAGACCGAGGTGGCGCTGATGGTGGAGGACGACTGGCAGCGGCGCGGCATCGGCTCCGAGCTCCTCGGCAGGCTGGTGGCGATGGCCGAGGAGGCCGGCTGCGCGAGCGTGTACGCGGTGACGCAGTCGTCCAACACCGGAATGGTGGCCGCGATGCGGGCGCTCAACCTCCCCCTCGACTACCAGATCGAGGAGGGCACCCTGGTGATCACAGCCCGGCTGGCCTCGGCACCGCGACCGGCCGCCCGGCCGCAGCACCGTGAGACGCAGCAGGAGCAGCCGCACGAAGGGGTGCGGCGGGCGGAGCGCTGAGCGCCCAGGTCAGATCCCGCCAGAGGTCCTCGACGTCCTCGAGACCGACGGACATCCGCAGCAGGCGGTCGCTGACGCCCGCCGAGCGCCGGTCGCCCTCGGCCACGATGCGGTGGCTGATGGAGGCCGGGTGCTGGATGAGGGTGTCGACGCTGCCGAGGCTGACGGCGGGGGTGATGAGCCGGACGCCGGCGATGACGTCGTGCGGGTCGCCGTACACCTCGAAGGCGATCATGGCGCCGCCGATCCGCGGGTAGTGGACCTGCGCGATCCGGGGGTCGGTGGTGAGGCGCCGTACGAGCTCCGCCGCCGTGCCGGAGGCGGCCCGCACCCGTACCGGCAGGGTGGAGAGACCGCGCAGCAGCAGGTAGCCGGCGAGCGGGTGCAGCACTCCGCCGGTGGCGAAGCGGACCTGGCGGAGGGTGCGGGCGAACTCCTCGTCGCAGGCGACGACGCCGCCCATGACGTCACCGTGGCCACCGAGGTACTTGGTCGCGCTGTGCAGCACGATGCGGGCGCCCTGCTCGACCGGGCGCTGGAGCACGGGCGTGGCGAAGGTGTTGTCGACCAGGAGCGGCACGGAGCCGCAGGAGTGGGCGAGGGCGCGGATGTCCGCCTCGGCGAGGGTCGGGTTGGCGGGCGACTCCACCATGACCAGGCCGGTGTCGGGCCGTATCACGTCCGCCACGCCCGCCGGGTCGGTCCAGGTCACCTCGGTGCCGAGCAGACCGGCGTCGAGCAGGTGGTCGCTGCAGCCGTACAGCGGACGGACCGCGACGACATGGCGCAGGCCCTGGCTCGCCCGGGCGAGGAGGACGGCGGTCAGGGCCGCCATGCCGCTGGCGAACGCGACGGCGGCCTCGGTGCCCTCCAGGCGGGCGAGGGCGTCCTCGAAGCGGGCGACCGTGGGGTTGTCGAGCCGGGCGTAGACCGGCGGCCCGTCGAGCCGGGCGCCGGTGGTGGCGAACTCGTCGATCCGGGCGGCCTCGGCCCGGGCGTCGCGCGAGGGGTAGGTGGTGGACAGGTCGATCGGCGGGGCGTGCAGACCGAGCGAGGCGAGGTCTTCGCGGCCGGCGTGCACGGCTTCGGTGGCGAGGGCTCTCGGGGTGTCCGAGGGGCCGTAGTCCATGGCGTCCATGGCGGCACTGTGAACGGATACCGGGAAGTAGCGGGAAATCGCCGTGCTACGTTCGCCAGATGGCCGATTCTGTCGTACTGGACGCGGTCGATCTGCACATTCTTCGCCTCCTGCAGAACGACGCCCGGACCACCTACCGCGAACTTGCCGCCGAGGTCGGAGTGGCACCGTCCACCTGCCTGGACCGGGTGGCGCGTCTGCGCCGCACGGGCGTGATCCTCGGACACCAGCTACGACTGGATCCGGCCAAACTCGGCCGAGGGCTTGAAGCGCTCCTTCTCGTCCAGGTCCGGCCGCACCGGCGGGAACTGATCGGTCCGTTCGTCGACCGGATCAGGGCCCTGCCGGAGTCCCGGGCGCTGTTCCATCTGACGGGACCCGACGACTACCTGGTGCACGTGGCCGTAGCGGACCCCGCCGACCTGCAACGACTCGTTCTCGACGAGTTCACGTCACGTCGCGAGGTGGCCCGCGTCGAGACGCGGCTGATCTTCCAGGAGTGGGAGTGCGGCCCGCTTCTGCCGCCCGTTTCGAGCCCCTCCATGTCAGCCGACTGACCCTCGACGAGGGTGACGCGGGCCCGCCGGAGACGCCAGGATGACCCCCATGCCAGAGACTTCCAGCAGCCCGCTGCCCCGCCAGGTCGCCGACGAACACGTCGACGCACTCATCGCCCTCGACCCGATCACCGGTACGTACCTGGGAGTCAAGGAGAGCGCCGGACTGCTGCCCGACTTCTCGCCGGCCGGCCAGCGGGCCGTGGCCGACCTCGCCCACCGCACGCTCGCCCGGCTCGACGCCGCGGAGCGCGTCCCGGGTGCGGACAGCGAGGCGGAGCAGCGGTGTGCCCGTCTGCTGCGGGAGCGCCTGACGGCGGAACTCGCCATGTTCGAGGCCGAGGAGGGTCTCTGCACGGTCAGCAACATGCGGTCGCCCGCGCACAGCGTCCGCATCGTCTTCACCGTGATGCCGACGGAGACCGAGGAGGACTGGGCCGCGGTCGCCGCCCGGCTGCGCGCGGTCCCGGCCGCGCTCGAGGGCTACCGTTCCGCGCTCGCGCTCGGTCTCGAGCGCAAGCTCCTGGGCGGGCCGCGCCCCACCGCCACCTTCGTCGAGCAGCTCACCGAGTGGGCGGGCGCGGAGAGCGGGAGGCCGGGCTGGTTCGAGGAGTTCGCCGCCGCGGCCCCCGACACCCTGCCCGAGGATCTGCGGGCCGGGCTCGCGAAGGCGGGCCGGGGCGCCACCGAGGCCGTCACGGCCCTGCGCGACTGGATGCGGGACGTCTACGCCCCGGCCGTCGCCGACGCGCCGAACACCGTCGGCCGCGAGCGCTACCAGCGCTGGACCCGCTACTTCAACGGCACCGACCTGGACCTCGACCAGGCGTACGCGTACGGCTGGACCGAGTACCACCGGCTGCTCGACGAGATGCGGACCGAGGCCGAGCGGATCCTGCCGGGCGCCGGCCCCTGGGAGGCGCTCGCCCACCTCGACGAGCACGGCACCCATGTCGAGGGGGTCGACGAGGTCCGGGTCTGGCTCCAGCGGCTCATGGACGAGGCGATCGAGGCGCTCGACGGCACCCACTTCGAACTCGCCGACCGGGTACGGCGGGTGGAATCCCGCATCGCCCCCGCGGGCGGCGCCGCCGCGCCGTACTACACCGGCCCGTCCGAGGACTTCTCCCGGCCCGGCCGCACCTGGCTCCCTGTGGACGGCACGACGCGCTTCCCGGTGTACGACCTGGTGTCGACCTGGTACCACGAGGGCGTGCCCGGCCATCACCTCCAGCTCGCCCAGTGGGTGCACGTGGCCGACCGCCTCTCCCGCTACCAGGCGACCATCGGCAAGGTCAGCGCCAACTGCGAGGGCTGGGCGCTCTACGCCGAGCGCCTGATGGACGAACTCGGCTTCCTGCCCGACGCGGAGCGGCGCCTCGGCTATCTCGACGGGCAGATGATGCGCGCGTGCCGGGTGATCGTGGACATCGGCATGCACCTGGGTCTGGAGATCCCGGCGGAATCGCCGTTCCACCCGGGTGAGCGGTGGACGCCCGACCTGGCCCAGGAGTTCTTCCAGCGGCACAGCAGCCGCCCGCCGTCCTTCGTGGAGAGCGAGCTGACCCGCTATCTGTCGATGCCGGGCCAGGCCATCGGCTACAAGCTGGGCGAGCGCGCCTGGCTGCTCGGCCGCGCCAACGCGCGGGCGGCGCACGGCGACGCGTTCGACGCGAAGGCCTGGCACATGGCGGCCCTCTCGCAGGGCCCGCTGGGCCTCGACGACCTGGTCGACGAGCTCTCGCGGCTGTGACGACCGAGCACTGAGATCCCCGGCCGATCGCTTGATCGGCCGGGGAATCCCCTGCTATCTCTCGTACATGACCTCCGAGTACACCCCCGACGCCACCGACTGGCGCATTCTCGAAGCCCTCCAGTCCGAGGGCCGCGCCAGCTTCGCCGAGCTCGCCCGTACGGTGTCGATGTCTCCGTCCGCGGTGACCGAGCGGGTGCGGCGCCTGGAGGAGGCCGGGGTGATCTCCGGGTACACGGCGATCGTCGACCAGGACCGGCTCGGGCTGCCGATCCTGGCGTTCGTACGGCTCCGCTACCCGCACGGCAACTACAAGCCGTTCCACGATCTGCTCGACACCACGCCGGAGGTCCTGGAGGCGCACCACGTGACCGGCGACGACTGCTTCGTCCTCAAGGTCGCCGCGCGGTCCATGCGGCACCTGGAGGAGATCTCCGGGAAGATCGCCACCCTGGGCTCGGTGACCACGAGCGTGGTCTACTCCTCGCCCCTGCCGAGGCGTTCACTCAGCCGCTGAGCGCGTCCCCGCCGGTGCGGAGCCGTACGGCCGAGCCGTTCCGCGCCTTGACGACCTCCAGTTGGGCCGGGATCCGGCGGCGCAGGTCGCCGACGTGGCTGACGATGCCGACGCTGCGGTCCCGCTCGCGCAGCGAGTCGAGGACGTCGAGGACCTCGTCGAGCGTCTGCTCGTCGAGGCTGCCGAAGCCCTCGTCGATGAAGAGGGTGTCGAGCCGTACGCCGCCCGCCTCGTCCGTGACGACGTCCGCGAGGCCGAGGGCGAGGGCGAGCGAGGCGAAGAAGGTCTCGCCGCCGGAGAGCGTGGCGGTGTCGCGCTCGTTGCCGGTCCAGGCGTCGACGACGTGCAGGCCGAGGCCGGCCCGCTTGCCGCCGGAGCGCGCGTCGGAGTGGACCAGGGTGTAGCGGCCCGAGGACATCCGCTGGAGCCGGGCGGTCGCGGCGGCCGCGACCTGTTCGAGGCGGGCGGCCAGGACGTACGACTCCAGGCGCATCCGGCGCTCGTTCTCGGCCGAGGTCCCGGCGGTGAGGGCGGCGAGGCGGGCCACCCGGTCGTACTCCTCGCGGAGCGGCCCGAGGCGGCGGACCTCGGTGAGGGCCTGCCGGGAGAGGCCGGCCAGGCCGGTGGCGCGTTCGCGGGCGGCGGCCAGGACCGAGTCGGCCTCGCGGAGCGCGCGTTCGGCCGCGGTGTGGGCGGAGCCGGCCGCCGCGGGGTCGGCCGGCGCAAGCGCGGCGGCGGCCGCGGTGCCGGGCTCGGCGAGCCGGTCCGCGACGGCCGCGGCCTCGGCCTGCCAGGCGTCCACGCGCTGCTGGTGATCGCGGCGCTCGCCCTCGCGCAGGAGCGCGGCGGCGGCCTCGGCCGGCGTGGCGAAACCCGCGCGGTAGGCCGCGTCGGCGAGACGGTCGTCGGCCTCCTTGAGCCGCTGGGCGGCGAGTTCGGCGGCCCGTACGGTGCCGGTGGCGTCGACCAGGAGGGCGATCCGCCGCTCCAGGCGGGTGGCGTGTTCGGCCACGGTGGCGAACGCACCGCGTCCCCGGGTGAGTTCCTCGTCGAGGGCGAGCTGCTCGCGGTCCAGGGCCTCGCGCCGCGAGGTCCGCGCGGCAACCCGCCGCTCGGCCTCCCGCTGCGCCGCGACCCGCTCCTCGTACTCGCGCTCGGCCCGGGCGAGCGTCTCCCGCGCGCTGTGGGTCTGCCCGGCGAGTGCGTGCGCCTCGGCGTGGAGCCCGGTCAACTCATCGACCTCAAGGGCGAGTTCGCCGACGGTGGGTTCGGGCGCCCCGGCCGGGGCGCCCGCCTGCACCTCCGCGCGGGCCGTGGACCAGGACTCGTGGGTGACGGCGAGCGCGCGCTCGGCGGCCGTACGGGTCTCCTCGGCGCCGGTGTAGGCGGCGTAGGCGGCGTCCTCGGTGGCGCGGTCGACGTGGTCGGCTGTGGTGCGGGCGGGGGCCGGGTGGGCGGTGGAGCCGCAGACCTGGCAGGGGTCGCCCGGGGCGAGGGTGACCGCGAGTTCGGCGGCGATGCCCTCCAGACGGCGGGACTTGACGTCCAGCCAGGTCTCGTGGGCGGTGTTGCGGCGCTCGCGGGCGTCCGCGAGGCGCGCCTCGGCCGCCCGGGTGTCCTCGGCGAGGGCGTCACGGCGGCGGGCCGCGTCACGGCGGCGGCGGGCGGGTTCGAGGCGGCCGGCGAGGTGCTCGGCACGGGCCGCGGCGTCGCGGGCGGCCTCGACTCGCTCGCTGAGCGCGGTACGGCGCGGCTCCCAGCCGGCGAGCCAGTCGGCGGTGTCTCGGAGGACGTCGTCGTCGGCGCGTGCCTCACGCGCGAGCGCGGCGCGTTCGTCGGCGAGCGCTGCGGCACGGCGCTCGGCGCGGCGGGCGGCCTCCAGGCCGCCGAGCTCCTCGCGCAGGCGGTGTTCGCGGGCGGAGAGCTGCTCGGCCCCGGCGTCGGCGAGGGCGGGGGGCAGCTGGGCGCGGGAGCGCGCGCGGGCGGCGTGCGCGGTGGCGTGCTCGCGCTCGGCGTCCTGGCGCAGTCCGAGCGCGGGGGCCACCCGGTCCGCCTTCAGGCTGCGGTCGAGGGCGGCCTGGAGGCGGTCCCGCTCGGGGGTGTGCGCGGTGAGCCGCTCCCGGCGGAGCAGCGCGTCGGCGTGTCGGGCCTGTCGGGCGGCCAGGTCGTTCTCGGCGTCGAGCGCGGCGCGCGCCGCGCCCTGCCGCGCCTCGGCCGCGTCGAGCCGTACGCGCGCGATGTCGAGTGCCTCGCGGGCCTCCGTGCGGGCGACGGCGGCCCAGCCGAGGACGGCGTCGGCGACACCGGGGTCGCCGGGCCGTCCTTCGACGGCGGTCCGGGCCACCGCGAGGCCCCCGGCTGCCTGGCCCATCCGGTGGGCGAGGGCGAGGAGCCGCTCGTCGCCCTCCTCGACCTGCTGCTGTGCGGCGCGCCGCAGTTCGGCGAGGCGCTCCTCCACGGCGGCGAAGCGGCGGGTGTCGAAGAGCCGGCCGAGGAGCTTGCCGCGGGCCTCGGCGTCGGCGCGCAGGAAGCGGGCGAAGTCGCCCTGCGGGAGGAGCACGACCTGGCAGAACTGCTCGCGGCTCATGCCGACGAGCTGGGTGATCTCCTCCCCTATCTCCTGGTGGGAGCGGCTGAGGCCGTTCCACGCGCGCGTGGCGGGGTCGTACTCGCGCAGCCAGGTCTGGGCCTTCTCGGTGGTGAAGCCGCCGCCGCGCTTCTTGGGGCGCTGCTGGGCCGGGCGCCGGGTGATCTCCAGGCGCCGCTCCCCCACGGTCAGTTCGAGGACGACCTCGGTGGAGGTGCCGACGGGGGCGTGGTCGCTGCGCAGCGTCGCGCCGGGGGTCTGCCGGACGCCGGGCACGCTCCCGTAGAGGGCGAAGCAGACGGCGTCGAGGACGGAGGTCTTGCCGGCGCCGGTCGGTCCGTGGAGGAGGAAGAGCCCGGCGGCGGAGAGGGCGTCGAAGTCGACGGTCTGCGTGCCGCCGAAGGGGCCGAACGCGGTGATCTCCAGACGGTGCAGCCTCACCGGCCCACCTCGCGCTCGGCCGTGTCGACCCGTACGTCGTCGAAGGCTCCGTAGAGGACCGTCCGTTCGGCGCCGTCGAGGGCCGAGCCGCCGCGCACATGGGCCACGAAGTCCTCCGCGATCTGCTGGTCGGTGCGGTCCCTGAGCCGCTGGGCGTAGGAGGCGCCGGGGTCGTCGCCCGTCCGCTCGGGGTCGAAGACCAGGTTCAGGGTGTGCGGGAAGCGCGCGGTGAGCCGGGCCATCGGCTCTGCGGGGCGCACCGGGTCGGTGAGCGTGGCCTCGATCCAGGACTGCTCGTGGCGGGTGTGCGCGGGGTCGGCGAGGAGGTCGTCGAGCCGTCCCCTGAGCCGGGCCAGGGGGCGCGGGACGGGGCAGTCGAGCCGCTCGGCACCGGTGATCGCCCCGTCGGGGGTGCCCGGGCCCAGGTCGACGAGCCACATGGTCTTGCGGTGGTCGGCCTCGGAGAAGGAGTACGCGAGGGGGGAGCCGGAGTAGCGGACGCGCGGGGTGACGGTCTGGCTGCCGTGGAGATGGCCGAGGGCGACGTAGTCGACCCCGTCGAAGACCCCGGTGGGGACGGCCGCGACGCCGCCGACGGTGATGTCCCGCTCGCTGTCGCTGGGCGCGCCGCCCGCGACGAAGGCGTGGGCGAGGACGACGGACCGCGTGCCCGCGGGCCGGTCGGCGAGGTCGGCGCGGACCCGGTCCATGGCGGCGGCCAGCACGGCCTCGTGCCCGGCCTTCTCCGCGCCGAGCCGTTCCCGGACGAGGGCCGGTTCGAGGTAGGGCAGACCGTAGAGGGCGACGTCTCCGTGGGCGTCGGTGAGGACGACGGGGGTGCCGATGCCGGCCGGGTCGGTACGGAGATGGATACCGGCGCGCTCCATGAGTCCGGAGCCGACGCCCAGGCGGCGGGCCGAGTCGTGGTTGCCGGAGATCATCACCGTGGGCACGCCGGCCTCGGCGAGGCGGTGCAGTGCGGTGTCGAACAGCTCGACGGCGGGCAGCGGGGGCACGGCCCGGTCGTAGACGTCACCGGCGACGAGGACGGCGTCGACCTCGTGGGCGTGGACGGTGGCCACGAGGTGGTCGAGGAAGGCGGCCTGGGCGTCGAGGAGACCGACCCGGTGGAAGGACCGGCCGAGATGCCAGTCCGAGGTGTGCAGGAGCCTCACGATGCCGTCCCACCCCGCATGTGCGCCGCTCCTCGCCGCTGGTTCCCGTACGTGTGCGCCCACCACGCTATCCCGCCGGGGGGTGTGGTCGGGGCCGTACGGACTTCGCCGCCGGAGGGCGCGGGTCGGGCCCCGCCTCTCACGGTTCGGCCGGGTCCGCGGGCCTCCGTGGCGCGCCACGCCCGCCCATGGGTTCCGGCACGCTCCACCCCTGCCCGTAGGCGTCCCTCAGGGCTCACGCGTCCCCGTACGCCTCGCCGCCCAGTTCGAGGGAGGCCGTGCCCGCCGTGGCGTCCGCGAGCCAGGCGCGGAAGGCGGGGACGTCCGATTCCGGGAGGCCGATCTCGATCGCGACGGCGTCGGTGTAGCGCACGTCACGGACGGCGCGCCCGGTCGCCCGCAGGTCGTTCTCCAGTCTGCCCGCGCGCTGGTGGTCGACGGTGACGGTGACGAGCCGGAAACGCCGCCGGGTCACCGTGCCGAGCGCGTCGAGGGCCTCGCCGACCACGCCGCCGTACGCGCGGATGAGCCCGCCCGCGCCCAGCTTCACGCCGCCGTAGTAGCGGGTGACGACGGCGACCACGTATCGCATCTCGCGGCGCAGGAGCATCTGCAGCATCGGGGTACCGGCCGTGCCGCCTGGTTCGCCGTCGTCGCTCGCCTTCTGGACGGAGGCGTCGGCGCCGAGGACGTACGCGAAGCAGTTGTGGCTGGCGGTCGGGTGCTCCTTGCGGACGCGCGCGACGAACTCCTGCGCCTCCCGCTCGTCGGCGACGGGCGCGAGCGCGCAGAGGAAGCGCGAGCGGTTGATCTCGGACTCGTGCACGCCCTCGCGGGCCAACGTGACGTACTGCTCCTGCATCCGGCCAGCCTACGTTCCGTGGCCGCCGCCTCCCTCCGGCGGTCGCGGCGCCCCCGCTACGTGCCTCCGGCGGTCGCTGCGCCCCGCTACATCCCCTCCGGCGGTCCCGCGGCGCGCCGCTACATCCCCTCCGGCTCGCGCTCCCCGGCGGCCGGTTCGGGCGGGGTCGCGAGACCGGCGTACGGCAGGGCGCGCAGGGCGAGGGCCCAGCCGAGCCGGGCCTCACCCGACTCGCTGGAGCGGCCGGTGAGCTCGGAGATGCGGCCGATGCGGTTGAGGACGGTGTTGCGGTGGCAGTAGAGCTGGTCGGCGGCCCGTGAGGCCGAGCAGCCGTGGTCGAGCCAGGCGCGCAGGGTGGTGAGGAGCGCGGCCCGCTCGCCGCCGGTGGCGAGCACCGGGCCGAGGTGGACGGTGACGATCCGCTCGGCGATGTCGGTGCGCCCGCTGAGCAGCACCTGGGCGAGCCGGTCGTCGAAGACGCCGACCTCGCCGCTGCCGGCGGGGAGGGTACGGAGGGTCTGCTCGGCGAGTCGCAGGGCCCGCCCCGCCTGGGAGAGACGGTCGAACTCCGGCGAGACCCCGGCGGTCGCCCCGGTCCGCTCGCGCAGGGCCGCGAGGAGTGCGCGCGTGGCCGGGTCGGTCCCGCCGAGCGGGGCGCCCGCCGCGGTCCGCCCGGCGGGCGTGTCACGCCGGGGCAGCCGGACGATCCCGGCGTACCGGCCGGAGCGGGGCCGCCAGTACGACCACATGCCCTGGGCCTCCAGGACCGGCGAGGGGTGCGGCGGGGCGGCCGGGTCCTGGGCGGCGACCACGACGACGTACCGGTCGACCGGGGGGACGCCGAGCGCGGCAGCGGCGGCGGAGGCGACGGCCGGGTCGTCCGCGCGCCCGTCGAGCAGCGCCTCGAAGAGGGCGACGCGCCGGGTGTCCTGGCGGCTCTGGAGTTCCAGCTGGGCGATCCGGTACGCGTCGGCCATCGCGACCGAGTAGCGGTCGATGGTCTCCCAGACACCGCTCGCCATGTCGAGCTCGACGTCCCGGCTGTCGGAGTCCCGCCCGGCCCTGATCCGCAGGTACTCGGCCATGACCTGCCACAGGACCCGGCCGCCGCGCCGGTAGGCCTGGAGCACGGTGTCGAGCGGCACGCCCTGTTCGGCGCGGCGGCGGCCGGTCTCGCGGGCCGCCCACTCGAAGTCTCCGCCGGTCGCGGCGAGCCCGCCGAAGTCCTCCAGGGCGCGCAGCAGGTTGTCGCGGCAGATCTCCCAGAGGTCCTCACGGGTGACCGGCGCGCCTGAGGCGTAGGTACCGGAGTGGGCGCGGATGTCGTCGACCGCGCGGTCGGTGAGCCGGTCGATGTCGGCGAGCATCGCCGTGGCGAGCGCGTGCCGCAGGGCGCCGGAGCCACCGGATCCGCTCAGCGGCGTGTGGAACCCGCCGGGGCGGGCGCCTGAGCCGGTCGGGCCCGTGGGGGAGCCGGAACCGGAACCGGTCGGGGAGGCGTGGAACCCACCGGGCCGGGCACCGGAGCCCGTCGCGGGCGCGCCGGGGCCGCCCGCGCGCCCCGGGGTGGTGCGGCTTGCGCCGGGGCGCGACCCCGGGGGCTCTCCGGGTGCGGCCGAGCTGTGCGTCATGGCTCGCACCGTAGCGCCGGGATTTGGCGAATGCCACGGGTCGGGCCGTACGCCGGTGCCGCTGCCCAGCTCGGCGGGCCACATGGTGGGCACCTGCACATGGCGCCCCGGCGGGTCGCGGCGGATTCTGTGCCGTGACACCGATCGTCAACAGAGCTGTTGACTCCGCGTATCTGGAGCGTGCCATGTCACTGAGCGTCGCCGGCGTCCTCGGCGAGTCCGCCCGCCACTTCCCCGACCGGATCGCGGTCGTCGAGGGGGCGACCCGGCTCACCTACGGCGAACTGTGGACGGAGGCGCTGCGCTGCGCCGCCGGGCTGCGCGAGGCCGGGGTGAAGCCGGGCGACCGGCTGGCCGTTCTCCTGCCGAACACGATCGAGTTCCTGCGGGTGTACTACGGTGCGCTCGCCGCCGGCGCGACGGTGGTCCCGGTGCACGCGCTGCTCGTCGCCGACGAGGTGCGGTACGTCCTGGAGCACAGCGGCGCAGTGGGCATCGTCAGCGGCGGGCCGCTGTGGGCGGTCGCCGACGAGGCGGCGCGCGCGGCGGGGGTACGTGCCTTCCAGGGGGCGCCCTCGACGGCGCCGCCCCTCGACGGCGCCGAGCCGGCGGAGCCCTCGGACACCGCGGTGATCCTCTACACGAGCGGCACGACCGGCCGCCCGAAGGGGGCCCTGCTCACCCATCTCAACATCGTCATGAACGCCTCGGTGACCTCGCAGGACCTGCTCGGGCTCGGCGCGGGCGACGTGGTCCTCGGCTGTCTGCCGCTCTTCCACAGCTACGGCCAGACCTGCGCGATGAACGGGACGCTCCGACAGGGCGCGACGCTCGTCCTGATGCCCCGGTTCAGCGGCCCGGCCGCGCTGCGGGTGCTGGCCGACGAGGGCGTGACGGTCTTCATGGGCGTACCGACGATGTACCACGCCCTGGTGGAGGCGGCGGCGGGTTCCGAGGCACGGCCGGAGGCGCTGCGCGCCGCCGTGTCGGGGGGCGCGGCGCTGCCGGTCGCCGTTCTGGAGCGCTTCGAGGAGACCTTCTCCACGCAGGTCCTGGAGGGGTACGGCCTGACGGAGACCTCCCCGGTCGCGACCTTCAACCAGCCGCACATCGGCCGCCGGCCCGGCACGGTCGGGCACCCGGTCTGGGGCGTGGAGGTGGGCATCGCGGACGCGGCCGCGGACGGCGAGATCCTGCTGCTCGCGGACGGCGCGATCGGAGAGGTCGTGGTGCGCGGGCACAACGTCTTCGCCGGCTACCTCGACGACCCGGCGGCGACCGCGGCGGCGGTCGTGGACGGCTGGTTCCGCACGGGCGACCTGGGCGTACGGGACGAGGACGGCTTCCTGCGGATCGTGGACCGGAAGAAGGACCTGGTCATCCGCGGCGGCTTCAACGTCTACCCGCGCGAGGTCGAGGAGGTGCTCGTGCGCCACCCCGCGGTCTCGGAGGTCGCGGTGATCGGCGTCCCCGACGACGCGAAGGGCGAGGAGGTCTGCGCGGTGGTGGTGCGCCGGGAGGGCGCCGCCCCGCTCTCCGAGGACGAGCTGGTCGACTGGTCGCGGGAGCGGCTCGGCCGCCACAAGTACCCCCGGATCGTGCGCTTCGTCGAGGAGCTGCCGCTGGGCCCGACGGGCAAGGTCCTGAAGCGCGCGCTGGTGGCGCAGGCCGGGCCGCAGGCCTGAGACTCCGACGTTCCGAGGAAGGGTGGCATCGATGGTGGAGCACGGACCCGAGGTCCTGACCCGGTACGGAGTCCTGCGCGGCTCGGCGAAGGACGGGGTGGCCGCCTTCCTGGGCGTGCCGTACGCCAAGGCCCCGGTGGGCCCGCTGCGGTTCAAGGCGCCGGAGCCGGTCGAGCCCTGGCACGGGGTGCGGGAGGCCACGGCCTTCGGCGCGACGGCGCCGAAACGCCCGTACGCCCCACCGCTCGACGCCCTGCTCCCCGACCCCGACGTCGCGGGCGACGACTGCCTCAACCTGAACGTGTGGGCCCCGTGGAGCGACCCGGCCGGCACGGACGGCACGGCCGGCACGGACGGGGGTCCCGGTGAGGGCGGGGGTCCCGTTGAGGGCGGGGGCCCCGTTGAGGGCGGCCGCCCGGTGATGGTCTGGATCCATGGCGGTTCGCTCGTCCACGGCTCCTCGGCGGTCCCCGTCTACGACGGCACCGCCTTCGCCCGGGACGGGGTCGTCCTCGTCTCGGTCAACTACCGCCTGGGGATAGAGGGGTTCGGGGTCTTCCCCGACGCCCCCGGCAACCTCGGCCTGCGCGATCAGATCGCGGCGCTGACCTGGGTGCGGGACAGCATCGCGGCCTTCGGCGGAGACCCGGAGCGGGTGACCGTCTTCGGCGAGTCGGCGGGTGCGATATCGATCGCCGCGTTGCTCGCCTCGCCGCTCGCGAAGGGTCTCTTCCGCCGGGCGGTGGTGCAGAGCGGGGCGCCGATCGCCCAGCCGCTCGACAGGGCGCGCCGGACCACGGAGGCGGTGGCGGCCCGGCTGAAGGTGCCGGCCACGGCGGAGGCCTTCGCGCGCGTGGACCGGGATCGGCTGCTCGCCGCGCAGACGGAGGTGACCGGCAAGGGGTCGCCGCTGACCGGCGGGCACTCCTTCCAGATCGTCGTGGACGGCGAGGTGGTGCCGCGCGACCCCGCGGAGGCGCTGGCGGACGGGGCGTCGGCCGAGGTGGATCTGCTGATGGGCACGACCGCGGAGGAGTACCGGCTGTGGTTCGTGCCGAGCGGGGTCACGGAGCGGGTGGGGCCGGTGGTCCAGCGGCTCCTGCTGTGGAGGACGAAGGTGCCGGCCCGGACGGCCCGGATGTACCGCGCGGGCCGTCCGCAGGAGAAGCCGGGCGAGATCCTGGGCGCGCTCGCCACGGACAAGCTGCTGAGGATCCCGCTGAACACCCTCGCGGACGCCCGGCTCCGCGCCGCCGGTCGCGCGGGGGCGGCGGCGCCCGCAGGAACGTATCTGTACGAGTTCGGCTGGCGCTCCCCCGTGCTCGATCTGGGCGCCTGTCACGCTCTGGAACTCGGTTTCGTCTTCGACACGCTCGACCTGCCGGAGACGCGCGCCCTCACGGGCCCGGACGCGCCCCGCCACCTGGCGGCGGCGATGCACGCCGCCTGGGTGTCCTTCGCGGCGACGGGCGACCCGGGCTGGCGCCGGTGGGACCCGGCGCGCCCGGTGATGACCTTCGGCCCGGGCGTCCCGTCCCTGGTCGAGGCCCCGCGTGAGGCCGAACGGCGTGCCTGGGACGTCTGAGGCCGTTGGCGGGAATCACGGCAGGTGACGGCCGGTTGACGAGGCTGAAGGGCCACACCGAAGAGAGGCAGCGAGCGCGATGAGCGTCGAGCACACGACCGCCGAACCGACCGGGTACTCCGCGGAGGAGACGGTACGGCGGATCCTCACGTCCACCGGCGACACCTGGGCGGTGGTCGGCCTCTCCACGAACACGCGGCGGGCCGCGTACGGCGTGGCGGCGGTCCTCCAGCGCTTCGGGAAGCGGATCGTCCCGGTCCACCCGAAGGCGGAGACCGTCCACGGCGAGCAGGGGTACGCGTCCCTCGCCGACATCCCGTTCCCGGTCGATGTCGTCGATGTCTTCGTCAACAGCGAGCAGGCGGGCGGGATCGCCGACGAGGCGGTCGCGGCCGGTGCGAAGGCGGTCTGGTTCCAGCTGGACGTCGTCGACGAGTCCGCCTTCGCCCGCACGCGCGCGGCGGGCCTGGACATGGTCATGGACCGCTGCCCCGCCATCGAGATCCCGCGCCTGGGCTGAGGCTCTCGGGGGCCCTTCGCGGGGCCCCAGGTGCGGGGACGGCCTCAGGTTCGGGACGGCCGCAGGCGCGGGGACGGCCGCAGGTTCGGGACGGCCCCAGGTGCGGGGACGGCCTCAGGTTCGGGACGGCCGCAGGCGCGGGGACGGCCTCAGCCGACCGGGACGCCGAGCCCCTCCAGGACGACGGCGCCCGGGAGTTGGGCGAAGGCCTTGCCCGGCAGGATGAGCTTGCCGCGCCTGCGGCCGCTGCCGACCAGGACCCACTCGGTGTCCACGACGGCGGCGTCCACGAGGAGGGGCCAGTCGGCCGGGAGGCCGACGGGAGTGATGCCGCCGTACTCCATGCCGGTCGCGCCGGTGGCGGTGTCCATCGGCGCGAACGAAGCCTTGCGGGCGCCGAGATGCCTGCGTAAGACCCCGTTGACGTCGACCCGTGTCGCCGACTTCACGACGCACGCGGCCAGCGTGGTCGTCTCGCCGCGCCTGCCCGCGACGACGACGCAGTTCGCGGACTCGTCGAGCAGTTCGGGTCCGTAGTGCTCGACGAAGACCGCGGTGTCGGCGATGGCCGGGTCGGTGTCCACGTACAGCAGCCGATCGGCCGGTACGGGCCCGGTCCAGGCCCGGACGGCGGCGGCGACGGGGCCGGTCAGCAGGTCCAGGCGGTCGGGGGCGGGCCGGGCGTCGTCGAAGCTTCCGATGGGTGCGCGCATACGCCTCACGCTAACAACGGACGCCGGCGTGCCGGAGGCTCGTCTCAGCGTGCGGGCGGCCGCGGGCACGCGCCCTTCGGGCGGGTCAGCGTACGGGCGGGATGGAGACGGCCATCGTCATCTCGGCGGGCTCGTCGCCGTCGTTGCGGTACTCGTGCCCGGTGTTGGCCTCGAAGACGGCGGAGGTGCCGGCCGGCAGGCGGTGTTCCTCACCGTCGACGACCAGGGTGAGGACCCCCGCGGTGACGTTGAGGAGTTCGATCGTCCCGTCGGGGTGCGGGTCGGAGGCGCTGCCGTCGCCCGGCATGAGGGTCCAGGACCACAGCTCCAGGGGGCCACGGGCCTCGGTGCCGACGAGCAGGGTGGTGTGGCTGCCGGTGGAGGTGGACCACATGCGGACGGCCTGGTCCGGCGGGACGATCCGGACCTGGGGGCCCTGCTCGTAGTCGAGCAGCGTCGTGATGGAGACGCCGAGCGCGTCGGCGAGCTTCACGGTGGTGCCGACGCTGGGGTTCGTCCGGGCCTGTTCGATCTGGATGATCATGCCGCGGCTGACACCGGCCCGTGCGGCGAGGGCGTCCAGGGTGAGTCCCCGCTCCTTGCGCCAGCGCTTCAGGTTCCGGGCGAGCGACTGCGTGAGCTGATCGAGGTCCGACACATTCCGTCCAATATTTTGGATGACAGAGTTCAATACACTGAACTACGGTGGGGTGCACCCGATTGTTCACTGCACTGTACTGCCGTCCGTGACTGCGAGGACCCATGACCGCCCTGTTCGCCCTGGCCACCAGCCTTCTGTGGGGCCTCGCCGACTTCGGCGGCGGGCTCCTGACGCGCCGGATCCCCGCCCTCACGGTCGTCGTGGTCTCCCAGCTGCTCGCGGTCGTCGTCCTCGGCACCGTCGTCCTCGCGACCGGCGCGTGGACCGAGGCGGGACCGCAGCTCTGGTACGCGGTCGGGGCGGGCGTCGTCGGCCCCGCCGCCATGCTCGCCTTCTACAAGGCACTCGCGCTCGGCCCGATGGGCGTGGTCTCGCCGCTCGGTTCGCTCGGTGTCGTCGTCCCCGTCTCGGTCGGCCTGCTCGTCGGCGACCGGCCGGGGCTCGTCCAGTTCGCCGGGATCGGCGTCGCGATCCTCGGCGTGGTCCTGGCCGGCGGACCGGAGCTCCGCGGGGCGCCCGTCCAGCGCCAGGCGGTCCTGCTCACCCTGGTCGCGGCCTTCGGCTTCGGCTCGGTGATGGCGCTGATCGCCGAGGCCTCCACGACGGTCACCGGACTCTTCCTGGCCCTCTTCGTCCAGCGCGTCACCAACGTCCTGGTGGGCGGCGGAGCCCTCTACGCCTCGGTGAAGCGCGGGGGCAGGGCCCTGCCCGAGGGCGGCCCGCAGGTGATCCGCGCGGCCCTCCCGGCCCTCGCGTTCGTCGGCCTCGCCGACGTCGCCGCGAACGGTACGTACGCGATCGCCGCCCAGCAGGGCCCGGTGACGGTCGCCGCCGTCCTCGCCAGCCTCTACCCGGTGGTCACGGCCCTCGCGGCCTACGGCGTCCTCAAGGAACGCCTCCGCGCGATCCAGGCGGCGGGCGCGGGCCTCGCCCTGGTCGGCACGGTCCTGCTCGCGACGGGCTAGGCGGGCCGGACCGACAGACCGGCCGGGCCGGGCCGACAAAGCCAGGCGGGCCGGCCCAAGGGTGCTTGCCGATCAGGCCGGACCCCCTAGCGCGCCTGCTCGACCTCCCACGCCGCGAGCGCCGCGAGCTGTTCGGAGGTCACGTGGTCGGGGATCGGGACCGGCGCCGGGGTGCGCAGCGGGGGCTGCCAGCCCTTCTCCTCGTCCCAGCTGCGGACGACCTTGGCCGGGGCGCCCGCGACCACCGAGTGGTCGGGCACCTCGCCGCGCACCACCGCGCCGGCGGCGACGACCACGTTCCGGCCGAGGCGCGCGCCGGGCAGGATCACGGAGCCCGTGCCGAGCCAGCAGCCGGGGCCGATCACGACGGGCTCCGAGCGGGGCCACTGACGGCCGACCGGCTCGTCCGGGTCGTCGTAACTGTGGTTGGTCGAGGTGATGTAGACGTACGGACCGCAGTACGTGTCGGAGCCGATGGTCACCTTCGCGTCGGCGATCACATGACTGCCCCGGCCGAGGACGACCCCGTCGCCGAGCGTCAGCACCGTCTCCGTCCCGAGGTCCAGGCCGGGCAGCATCCCGGCCGTCAGCGTGACCTGTTCGGCGACGATGCAGCACTCGCCGATCTCGATCCACCGCTCGCCGAAGACCGTGCCCTGCGGGAACGCGAGCCGGGTGCCCGCGCCGAGCCGGCGGAAACGCAGCTTCCCGGGGTGCTCGGCCGTGACGGAACCGGTCTCCTGCACCCAGCGCCAGCCGCCCTGCACGGCGCGGTTGAGCATCCGGCGCCGCCAGGCGGCGAGGGACGAGAACGTGTTTCTGTTCCTGGGCACCCGGACACCGTAGTCGGCGCCGTCGTGCCTGATCACCGCAGTGCGCTGTGATGTCCGTCATGGGCACGGCATAAGGTGCGGCCGGGGGCACCCCCGGGCGTGACACGACGGCTGACGATCAGGAGCGAACCATGACAGAGGCGTTGATCAAGGGTGTGGGCGGCAAGGAGCCGCAGATCGACCCGACCGCCTTCACCGCCCCGACCTCCGTGGTGCTCGGCGAGGTGACACTCGGCGCCCGCGCGAGCATCTGGTACCACGCGGTGCTGCGCGCGGACTGCGGTCCCATCGCGATCGGCGAGGACTCCAACATCCAGGACAACTGCACGGTCCATGTCGACCCCGGCTTCCCCGTCTCGATCGGCGACCGCGTGACCGTCGGCCACAACGCGACCGTGCACGGCTGCGTCATCGAGGACGACGTGCTCGTCGGCATGGGCGCGACCGTCCTCAACGGCGCGCGGATCGGTGCCGGTTCGCTGATCGCCGCGCAGGCGCTCGTCCCGCAGGGGATGGAGATCCCGCCGGGCTCGCTCGTCGCGGGCGTCCCCGCGAAGGTCCGCCGTCCGCTGACCGAGGAGGAGCAGGCGGGCATCCGGCTGAACGCCGAGATGTACCTGCACCTCGCCAAGGGCCACGCGGAGGCCTTCGGAGCGTGAGTCACACGTCGTCCGGCACGTGAGGGAGGGCGGCACCCGTCGACGGG
>NZ_JBHTSA010000032.1:0-81233 GCF_042795405.1 Streptomyces sp. NPDC056480
GGGCCCTTCCGTATGCGTGGGGCGGGTGCTCGCGGTCAGCCGCGGGTCGCCGGGGCGCGGCTGCCGGCCACTCCCGCGCGGGTCGCCGGAGCGCGGCCGCCGGCCACTCCCGCCGGCCCGCGGACCGGCTCCTCGGAGCCGGGCGGACGCTGCGGGAAGTACCCCGGGCGGGGTCCTCCGGAGGCCACGGGCAGCGAGGGCACCAGACGGCGGCGGTCCCGCAGCCGGTCCCGTACCCGGTCGCGCAGGGCGAGGATCCACGACTCCGCCACGGCGAGGACCGGCTCGCACCAGGGCAGGGCGAGCAGGATCAGCAGTCCGGCGGCCCAGCCCAGGAGGACGTCGCTCAGCCAGTGCGTGCCCAGGTAGACCGTGGTGAGTCCGACGCCGAGCGCGACCACGGCGGAGAGCGCCGACAGATAGCGCCTGGCCCTCGGGGTGGTCGCCAGATAGGCGAGGATGCCCCAGGTCACGACCGCGTTCGCGGTGTGACCCGAGGGGAATATGTCGCCGCCCGCGAAGAGCTCGGCGGAGCCGACCTCGGTCGCGTAGTGGGGGCCGAGGCGGCCGAGCCCGAGCTTGACCGCGCCGACCGTGACGTTGAGCAGCAGGAGGGCGGCGCCGAGGCAGAGCAGGGGCCGCAGGGTGTGCTGGCGCCAGGAGCGCCAGCCCAGCCAGGCGGCCACCATGACGGCCGTGGGGCCGCGCTGGCCGAGGACGACGTAGTAGTCGAGGAAGCCGTGGATCTCCGGCCACTGCTGATAGGGCCGGAAGAGCATGATCTTCCAGTCGAGGGTCACCAGCCACGTCGAGAGCAGCACGGCGACGACCATGGCGAGATAGAACGCCGACGTCCCGCCGAAGAGGGCGAGACGCGTGCGGGTCATCCGCGGGACCTCTATCTTCGGCGGTTCCGGCTCCCGGTCCAGCCGGGCAAAGATGTCGGTACGCACCGAATCGACGTTACAGGGAGTGAGTAGCAGACCCGGTCGTTCCGGTCTGTTCGTGATGTTGATGTGATGTGGAGTAGGTCTCAGTCGGTGACCTATTCCCGCCGTCCGTCGGGAAATCCGATGACCTTCCGCCCTATTGTCGGGGAGTCGTTTCCGGAAGAGTGTTTGAACGCGGGGGAATTGCTTCAAACAGGTGTCCGTACGGAATTCCATGCGACGCACGGGCCGCCCCGAGTGGCGTACACCACACCGCGCGGCCCGCCGGGGTGAGAGCTGCACCACGCGCTCGGGCCTTGAACTCGCGTACGCTGACGGCTCACTCGCCCGTCGATGCCGGGCCGCCCCAGGGGCATAAGCCCTGGTCGGGGCCCGCCGAGCGCGAGAGCTTCACTGGGAGGTACGTACATGTCGCGGACGAACACGGCCCCAGCACGACCGCGTGCCGCAGCCGGCGGCGGAGCCAACCGCTGGGTCGTCCTCGTCGTCCTCTGCGTCAGCCTTCTCGTGGTCGCGCTCGACGCGACCATCCTCCATGTCGCGATCCCCTCGCTCACCGAGGACCTGCGCCCCAGTGCCACCTCGCTGCTCTGGATCGTCGACGCCTACCCGCTGATCTGCGCCTCGCTCCTGATCCTCTTCGGCACCCTCGGGGACCGGGTCGGACGGCGCAGAATCCTGCTCCTCGGATACGCGCTGTTCGGCATCGCCTCGGCGGTCGCCGCGCTCGCCACCGAGCCCTCGGTCCTCATCGGGGCCCGGGTGCTCCTCGGCGTCGGCGGCGCGATGATCATGCCCGCCACGCTCTCCATCCTCCGGGCGGTCTTCCCCGACCGGCGGGAGCGCGCCACCGCCATCGGGATCTGGACGGCGGTCGCCGCGATAGGTGCCGCCACCGGGCCCGTGCTCGGCGGCTTCCTCGTCGAGCACTACTGGTGGGGCTCCGTCTTCCTCATCAACATTCCGCTGATGGCGCTGATCCTGCCGCTCGGCCGCCGCCTCCTCCCCGAGTCCCGGGGGGCCGTCGACGGACCCTGGGACGTCCTCGGCGCGCTCATGGCCGCCGCCGGTGTGCTCGGCTGCGTCCTCGGGGTCAAGCGGGCCGGCGCCGGCGAACCGCTCGTCGCGCTCCCGACCGCCGCGCCCCTGCTGCTCGGCGCCGCGCTCCTCGTCCTCTTCGTACGGCGCCAGAGGCGACGGCCCCACCCGCTGATCGACATGCGGCTCTTCTCCCGGGCCGCCTTCACGACCTCGGTCGGCTGCATCGTGCTCGCGATGCTGGCCCTGGTCGGCCTGCAGCTCATCGCCGTCCAGTACCTCCAGCTGGTCCTCGGCCTCAGCCCGCTGGAGACCGGGCTGCGGCTGCTGCCGCTCACCTTCGCCGCGATGGCCGCCGGCGCCACCGGCTCGTACACCCTGCGCAGGATCGGACCGCGCCGGATGGTCGGCTGGGGCTTCGTCCTCACCGCCGCCGCCGTGCTGCTGCTCACCTTCATGGGGCAGCACGACCGGCCGCTGCTGCTCACGGTGGGCTTCGTGCTGCTCGGCTTCGGCCTGCAGACCACGCTCTTCTCGGCGTACGAGTCGATGCTCAGCGAGGCGCCGCAGCGGAGCGCGGGTGCGGCGGCCTCGATCGGGGAGACCTCGTACCAGCTCGGCGCGGGCATGGGCACGGCCCTGCTCGGCAGTGTGATGAACGCGGCGTACGCCCCCGGGCTCGCCGCCGTCCCCGGGGTGCCCGCGGAGGCGAGCCGGGCCGCCGCGAACTCGCTCGGCGAGGCCTACCAGGTCGCCGAACAGCTCGGCGGCGCGGCCGGCGGCGCGCTGCACCAGGCGGCCCGGCACGCCTTCGTGAGCGGGCTGCACATCACGCTCTTCGTGAGCGCGGGGCTGCTGCTGCTCGGCGCGGCGATGGCCCGGCGCCTGCCCCGGGTGATGGAGTGCCCGGTGGATCCGGAGGAGGCGAGGTCCGAGGGTGTTCCGGAGGCGGAGCGGCCGGTGCCGTCGAAGCCGGCTCCGTCCGAGACGGCCGGGTCCGAGCCCGTCCGGTCCGCGCCGGTGCCGTCGAGGCCGACGGGGGCCGCGCGGTCCTCGGAGCCGTCGGAGGCACGGGAGCCCGCCGACCCGTCCGAGCCGCGAGTGCCCGCGACCCGGGAAGCGATCGAGCCCGCCGGCTCGGGGCGTCCGGTGCACTGACCCGATCCCTCGGGGTGCCCGGCCGACCGGCGGACCCGCTCAGCTCTGGTTGAAGAAACCGTCCTGCTGGCGGCGACCCGTCTCACCGGTGACGATCTGGGTGTCGGCGGGGGTCAGCAGGAAGACCCGCGTCGCGACGCGCTCGATCGAGCCGCGCAGTCCGAAGGCGAGACCGGCGGCGAAGTCGACCACGCGCTTGGCGTCGTTCGGCTCCATCGCGGTCAGGTTCACGATCACCGGAACACCGTCCCGGAAGAGCTCGCCGATGCCCCTGGCGTCCCGGAAGCCGTCGGGGGAGACGGTGGCGATGCGCCGGCCCCGGTCCTCGGCGGTGTCCGTGGCCACCCGGACCCGGGGGTCCGTCACCCAGGCGTCGCCGCCTTCGGCACCGTCGGCGTACTCGTCGTCGTAGTAACGCTCGTCGTTGTCCTCGACGAGGCCCAGCCAGGCACTCGCCTTGCGCACCGATCCCATGGACGCCTCCTTTCACGCGGTCACTTGTGGTTCCGCAATCCCTATCGTCCTTCATGATGCGGATCGCGCGCCAAGTGGATAGTCGGCGCGCAGGGGATTCGTGACGGTACTGGTGCAGAACGTGAGCACCGTTTACTGGCGATTCGTCAGGAAACTTGCGGTATGCGGGGCCTGAGGGAGGGCCATGTAGCTGAAAATATGAAAGTCGGGCCACAAGGGTGACGATGGGCGCGTACGGGTGAACGGACCCGCTCGCTACGATGCCGCGAGGCCGTCCGGCGGTCCATAGCCCGGCCCAGATTCACGACTCACGGGGGAGTCCATGTTCGGAATCGTCAGACCCTGCACCCATCGGCTCACCGACGGGCTCAAGACCGAGTGGATGGCCCATCTCTGCGGCCTCTGCCTGGCACTTCGCGCCGACCACGGCCAGTTCGCCCGGGTCGTCACCAACTACGACGGACTCATCGTCTCCGTTCTGACGGAGGCTCAGACCGGCGTCACGGAGGCCGGCCGCCGCACCGCCGGGCCCTGCGCGCTGCGCGCCATGCGGACCGCTCCCGTCGCCAGGGGCGAAGGCGCCCGGCTCGCCGCCGCCGTCTCGCTCGTCCTCGCCTCCGCCAAGGTCCGGGACCACGTCGCCGACCGGGACGGGCTGTTGGCCCGGCGGCCCGCCGCCGCCGCGGCCCGCCGCGTCGCACGCTCCTGGGACAAGGCGGGGGCCAGGACCGGCCGCGCCCTCGGCTTCGACACCGCCGTCCTCGTGGACGCCGTCGACCGCCAGACCGGGATCGAGGCCCTCGCCGGGCCCGGCACCTCCCTGCTCACCGTCACCGAACCGACCGAGACCGCCACCGCGGCGGCCTTCGCGCACACCGCCGTCCTCGCCGGACGGCCCGGGAACGCGGAGCCGCTCGCCGAGGCGGGCCGGCTCTTCGGCCGCCTCGCGCACCTCCTCGACGCCGTCGAGGACCAGACCGCCGACGCGGAGAAGGGCGCCTGGAACCCGCTCACCGCGACCGGCACGTCCCGGGAGGAGGCCCGCCGGCTCGCCGACGACGCCCTGCACGGCATCCGCCTCGCGCTGAAGGACGCCGAGTTCGCCGACGACAAGCTGGCGCACGTCCTGCTCGCCCACGAGCTGCGCACCTCGGTGGACCGCGCCTTCGGCACGACGACCTGCGCGCACGGGGCGCCGGGGGCGGGGCAGGGACCGGGGTACGGCCAGGGTCAGGACCAGGGCCGGGGACCGGTGCCGGGCAATCCGTACGCGGGCGGGGCACCGGGCCCGTACCAGCCCCACGGCGGCGGTGGCGGGAACCCGTACGGGGGCGGCCCGGGCGGATCCGGTGGATTCGGTGGGTCCGGTGGGTCCGGTGGGTCCGGTGGCTCCGGCGGATTCGGTGGGCTGCCGCCGCAGTTCGGCGGCGGTGCCCCGCAGGCACCCAAGCCGCGCGGCTTCCTCGCCGGGTGCGCCATGTTCACCTGGCTCTTCTGCACCTGCCAGATCTGCTGCGCCAAGGAGTACGAGGGCCCCTGGTCCCGCAAGAAGCGCGAGGGCTGCTGCCGGGACTGCGACTGCGACCCCGGCTGCGGCAACTGCGACTGCTGCTGCCCCTGCGACGGCTGCTGACGGACCGTCGGCCGACCGGGGCCGTGCCCGCTACTTCTTCGGCGCCGGGATCTCCGGCGGGGAGATCTGCGACGTGGCGATGCCCGACCCCGTCACGCCCCACTTCCGCAGGATCCGGTCGTACGTCCCGTCCGCCTTCAGGCCGTTCACCGCGGCCTGGAAGGCGGGCGCGAGCGGCGTGCCCTTCTTGAAGGCGAAGCCGACGTCGAGCCGCCGGTACTCGTTGAGGAACTTCACGTTCTTCTGCTGCGTCACCGCGTACCGCACCCCGTTGATCGTGTTCATCACGACATCGCTGCGGCCCTGCTGGAGCGACATCCAGATCGCCCCGGTCTCGCTGTAGACGTTCACCTCGTACGGCTTCCTGCCCGCCTCCGCGCACCGGCCCTTGTTCTGTTCCAGGGTCCGTTCGAAGGTGGTGCCCGCGTTCACGGCCACCTTCAGACCGCACAGCTGAGTGAGGTCGGTGACCGCCTTCAGCGGGCTGTCCGCGCGGCTGGCGAAGCCCTGGCCGTCGTTGATGTAGGTCACGAAGTCGATGGCCTTGCGCCGCTCCTCGGTCACGCCGAAGTTCCCGGTGCCGACGTCGTACTTGCCGCTGCCGAGCGCCGGCAGGATCGCCTCGAACCCGACCACCTCGCGCTTGAGCTCCAGGCCGAGGGCCTTCGCCACGGCCGCGGCGAAGTCGGCGTCCACCCCCACGACCGTCTTCCCGTCGGGCAGGTACGCCGAGCTGGGCGGGGTGGCGACGGACGAGGCGATCGTGAAGCTGCCCCGCTGCCGTACGTCGGCGGGCAGCAGCTTCGCCGCCGCCTCGTTCCTCTTCACCGCCGACACCACGTCCTCCGTCGGGAGCGCGCCCTTCGCGGCGCCCGGGGCTCCCGAGGCGCCGGCCGGGGCCGTCGCGGGATCGCCGCCCGCGCAGGCGGTCAGGGTGAGGGCGGCGCCGGTGATCAGGGCGAAGACGAGGGCGGTGCGTGCGGTGCCGGGACGCGTGCGCGTGGTCATGGCTTCGGGTTCTCCAGGAGTTTCTCGAACGGCAGCGGGCCGATCGACTCGGGATCGGCGGACACGTCGAAGAGCGGGCGGTAGCCGCTCGCCAGATAGAGGCCCCTGGCCTCCGGCTGGCGCGGTCCGGTCGTGAGATAGAGGCGGGAGTAGCCGCGGGCGGCGGCCTCCCGTTCGAGCACGGTCAGGACCCGGCGGGCGAGTCCGCGCCTGCGGTGCGCCGAGTGGGTCCAGATCCGCTTCAGTTCGGCGGTGTCGTCGTCGTAGCGGCGGTAGGCGCCGCCCGCCACGGGCCGGCCCTGCTCGAGGAGGAGCAGGAAGGCGCCGTGGGGCGGGGCGAACTCCTCCGCCGGGTAGCGGCTCAGATCGTGCGCGGAGCCGTACCGGGTCGTGTACTCGTACGCCAGCTCGTCGAGGAGCGGGCGCGCCAGGGGGTCGGTGGTCGTGGTCCGGTGCACGGACAACGCGAAGGTCATGACGGTCCTTCAGGACGAAGGAGGGCAGCCCTTCAGAACGAAGGAGGGCGGCGCGGCAGAGCGAGGGGAGGGGAGAGCTCAGGCACCACGAGGGGCCTGGATGTGAAGGCGCCGCGGAGAACAGCACGCGGACGGGGCGGAGCCGGAGGCCGGCTCACCGAGCAGAGGGTCGGCTCAACAGGAGGAGGACCACACGCGACCGAAGTCGATGTGGGAGCGCGTGACCAGCTGCTGCGAATGCATGGCCACAGTGGAACAGGCATCCGTTCCCGCGTCAACCGCGATGAGACGTACGGCTCACAGTGCGGACACCCTTGACAACGGGGCCTGTTGACCGCATAGCCTCGAAGGGCGGATCGGGCTGAGGGGCCCGGCTCCGTGCTCACCGCGTGTGAAGGCGCACCCCGTGTTCGATCCGCCTCTGGCATCCACGGAGTCTTCGTATGTCCGCGACCCTGGTCAAAACCCCCTCCACGGCCCCACCGGCCGAACCACCGCCCCGCATCGTCCCCGCCCGCCGCGCCGGGCAGTGGACCGCCGCGGTCCTCGTCCTCGTCCTGCTCGCCCTCGGCCTGGTCTCGGTCGTCCGCAACAAGGCCTTCCAGTGGGACGTGGTCGCCGAGTACTTCACCTCCGCGTCCGTCCTGCGCGGACTCGGCCTCACCCTGTGGCTGACCGCCCTCGTCATGGTGCTCGGCTTCGTCCTCGGCACCCTGCTCGCCGTGCTCAGACTCTCCGACAACCCCGTTCTGCGCGCGGTGAGTTGGGGATACGTGTGGTTCTTCCGGTCCACCCCGATCCTGGTCCAGCTGCTCTTCTGGTTCAACATCGGCGCGCTCTACCCGCAGATCCTCGGCGTCAGCACGGTCAACCTCCTCGGCCCCGTGTCCGTCGCCGTCATCGGCCTCACCCTGCACGAGGCCGCCTACGCCGCCGAGGTCGTGCGCGGCGGCATCCTCTCCGTCGACCGCGGCCAGCTCGAGGCCGCCCAGTCCCTCGGCCTCGGCAGGTGGCGCCGGCTCTCCCGGATCGTGCTGCCGCAGGCCATGCGGGCCATCGTCCCGCCGGCCGGGAACATGCTCATCGGCACCCTCAAGGGCACCTCGATCGTCTCCGTGATCGCCGTCCAGGACCTGCTCTACTCGACCCAGCTCGTCTACCACCGCACGTACGAGGTCATTCCGCTGCTGCTCGTGGCCACGCTCTGGTACGTCGCCGTCACCTCCGTCCTCAGCCTCGGCCAGCACTACGTCGAGCGCCACTACGCCCGCGGTACGGCGGGTGCGCGATGAGCACGAATCCGTCGATCGTGATCGTGGGCGCCGGGCCGCGGGGGACCGGCTTCCTCGAACGGCTCGCCGCCAACCTGCCCGAGCTGTACGGCGACCGCCCCCTCGACCTCCACCTCGTCGACCCGCACCCGCCGGGCCCCGGCCGGATCTGGCGCACCGCGCAGTCCCCGCTGCTCTGGATGAACTCCAGGGCCGAGGACGTCACCATGTTCACCGACGAGACCGTGGACCTGGCGGGCCCGGTACGCCCCGGCCCCACCGTCGCGGAGTGGGCCGGCATCGAGGGCCGGACCTTCCCCACCCGCACCCAGCAGGGCGCCTACCTGCGCTGGGTGTTCGAGCGGGCCCGGGCCGCGCTGCCCGCCACGGTCTCCGTCCACGAGCACCGCACCAGCGCCCTGCGGATCGGCGGCCCGCGCGAGGGGCGCCAGCGGGTCTGGCTGGAGGGCTCCGCCGTGCCCCTCCTCGCCGACCTCGTCGTCCTCACCGTCGGTCACCTGGACGCCGAGCCCGACCCGGAGCAGCGGGCCCTCGCCGGCTTCGCCGCCCGCCACGGACTCGTCCACCTGCCGCCCGACTTCACCGCCGACACCGACCTGACCGCGCTGCCCGCCGGCGAGCCCGTCCTCGTCCGCGGCTTCGGGCTCGCCTTCGTCGACCTGATGGTGCTGCTCACCGAGGGTCGCGGCGGACGGTACGAGGGCGAGGGCGACGCGCTGGTCTACGTGCCCTCCGGCAAGGAACCGGTGCTGCACGTCGGATCGCGCCGGGGCGTCCCGTACCACTCGAAGATCGGTTACGCCCTCGAAGGCGAACGGCCCCCGCTGCCCCGCTTCTTCGGCCCCGGGCAGACCGACGCCCTGCTGCGGAGGAACGGGCCGCTCGACTTCCGGCGCGACGTGTGGCCGCTGGTCGACAAGGAACTCGGCTGGGCCCACTACCACCGGCTCTTCTCCACCCACCCGGAGCGGACCGCGCTCGCGTGGGAGGACTTCGAGCGGGCCTACGCGGCGGCGCCGCCGCGCGGCGCCGAACTCGCCGCCGTCGTCGCCGCGGCCGTCCCCGACCCGGCCGACCGGCTCGACCTGGACGCCCTCGACCACCCCCTGGACGGCATCCGCTTCGCCTCGAAGGAAGCCCTCCAGCACGGTCTGCGCGACTACATCACCGACGACCTGACCCGCCGCCACGACCCCGCCCACAGCTCCGACGCCGCCGTCTTCGCCGGCCTGCTCTCCGTCTACGGACAGCTCCTCAGGCTCGGAAACCGCATCGACACCGGCGACTGGTGGCACGGCTTCTTCAGTTACCTCGCCTCCGGGCCGCCCGGCCCCCGGCTGCGCCAGCTCCTCGCCCTCTCGCGCGCCGGCGTCGTCCGCTTCCTCGGCCCCCAGATCGCCGTCGAGGCCGACGAGGAGCGCGGAGTCTTCCGGGCCGCGTCCGCCGCCGTACCCGGGGAGTGGACCGAGGCACGCGCCCTGGTCGAGGCCCGGCTGCCCGACCCCACCCTCGAACTCACCGGCAGCCCGCTCCTGCGCGCCCTGCACGAGGAGGGCGCCCGGGCCACCGCCAGCGGCCTCCTCGTCGTCGACCCCGTCGACGGCCGGGTCCTCGACTTCGACGGACGTCCGCACCCGCGCCGCTTCGCGCTCGGTCCGCACACCACCGCGCGGACCGACAGCGCCTTCACCCGGCCCCGTACCGGCGGGGTCGCCTTCCGGCAGAACGACGTCACCGCGCGGGAGGCGCTGACGTTCCTGCGTGACCGGGCGTGTCGGCTCCCGGCCCCGCTGAGCGCCTGACCACCTCTCCTCCCCCTCCCGCCGCCCGACCCCTTTCCGAGGAACCGCCATGTCTCTCACCAGCGATCCGCCCGCCACCAGAGCCGTCGTGAAGGAACCCGCGGCGGGCCCCGAGCTCGTGGTCGTCCCCGTGCGGCACCCCTGGCGCTGGGTGGCCGTCGTCGTCACCGCCGTCCTGCTCGTCCAGTTCGTCCACGGGCTCGTCACCAACCCCGGCTGGGAGTGGGACGTCTTCGCCGCGTTCTTCACCACCGAGACGGTCCTCCGGGCCGTCTGGGTCACCCTCCAGCTCACCTTCTACGGCACCGCCCTCGGCTTCGCGATCGGCATCGTGCTCGCCTTCATGCGCCTGTCGGACAGCCCGTTCCTGCGGTCCGTCGCCTTCGGCTACATCTGGGCCTTCCGCTCGATCCCGCTCATCGTCCAGCTGCTCTTCTGGTTCAACCTCGCCTATCTCTACAAGGAGCTGAGCATCGGCATCCCCTTCGGGCCGAGCTTCCTCTCCTTCGACACGATGGGCCTGGTCGGCGAGATGAGCGCCGCCGTCCTCGGGCTCGCCCTGCACCAGGCGGCCTACGCGGCGGAGATCGTCCGCGGCGGTGTACTCGCCGTGGACGAGGGCCAGTTGCAGGCCGCGGCCTCCCTCGGCATCCCGCGGCTCCGGCAGGTGCGGCGGATCGTCCTGCCGCAGGCGATGCGCTCGATCCTGCCCAACGCCGCCAACGAGATCATCTCGCTCTTCAAGGGCACCTCGATCGTCTCCGTCATGGCGATCGGCGAACTCTTCTACCAGGTCCAGGTCGTCTACGGCCGCAACGGACGGGTCGTCCCGCTCCTGATGGTCGCCACCGCCTGGTACGTCCTGCTCACCACCGCGCTCTCCGTCGTCCAGCACTACGTCGAACGCCACTACGCGAAGGGGAGCGTCCGATGAGCTCCGTCACCGCCGACCCGCCCGCCGAAGCCCGGGCCACCACCACCGCCAAGGTCGAGATCCGGTCCGTCCACAAGAACTTCGGCCCCCTCCACGTCCTGCGCGGCATCGACCTCGACGTCCGCGCCGGGGAGGTCACCGTCGTCCTCGGTCCCTCGGGTTCCGGCAAGTCCACCCTCCTGCGGACCATCAACCACCTGGAGAAGGTGGACAGCGGCACCGTCAGCGTCGACGGCACCCTCGTCGGATACCGCCGCTCCGGCAACAAGCTCTACGAGCTGCGCGAGCGGGACATCCTCAAGCAGCGCACCCGGATCGGCTTCGTCTTCCAGAACTTCCACCTCTTCCCGCACCTCACCGTCCTGGAGAACATCGTCGAGGCCCCCGTCTCGGCCCTGAAGCGCCCCCGCAAGGAGGCCGAGGCCGCGGCCCGGACGCTGCTCGAACGCGTCGGGCTCGCCGACAAGGCGGAGGCGTACCCCAAGCAGCTCTCCGGCGGACAGCAGCAGCGGGTCGCCATCGCCCGCGCGCTCGCCCTCGAACCCGGCCTGCTCCTCTTCGACGAGCCGACCTCCGCGCTCGACCCCGAGCTGGTGGGCGAGGTCCTCGACGTCATCAAGGACCTGGCCGCCTCCGGCACCACCATGATCGTCGTCACCCACGAGATCGGCTTCGCCCGCGAGGTCGCCGACACCGTGGTCTTCATGGACGAGGGCCGGATCGTCGAGCAGGGGCCGCCGGCCGAGGTGCTCGACAGCCCCCGTCACGAACGCACCCGCGCCTTCCTCTCCAAGGTCCTCTGACCGCCCCGTCCCTTCTCTCTTAGGAGTACTGCCATGAAGACCCGTCGCACCGTCCTCGCCGCCCTCGCCTCGCTCGCCGCCCTCGGCGTCCTCACCGCCTGCGGCTCGGGTGACGCCGCCCTCGACGCGGCCAAGCCCGAGGCGAAGAAGGCCGCGAACGGCATCAACCTCAGCCCCGAGCAGAACCGCGTCCACACCCCCAAGGTCGACGCACTCGCCGCGAAGCTGCCCGAGGCCGTCCGCAAGAGAGGCACCCTGATCCTCGGCGTCTCCGCGACGAGCAATCCGCCCCTCGCCTTCCACGCCACCGACGACAAGACGCTGATCGGCGTCGAGGTCGACCTCGCGACCCTGGTCGCCGACGCCCTCGGACTGAAGCCCGAGTTCAACCCGGTCTCGTGGGAGAACCTCTTCGTCGGCCTCGACAGCGGCAAGTACGACGCCGTCTTCTCCAACGTCACCGTCACCGAGGAGCGCAAGGACAAGTACGACTTCGCCACCTACCGCCTGGACGACCTCGCCTTCGAGGCGAAGAAGGGCTCCGGCTGGACGGTCAAGGGCCCCGAGGACGTGGCGGGCAAGGCGATCGCCGTCGGCTCCGGCACGAACCAGGAGAAGATCCTCGTCGACTGGTCCGCGCAGAACGAGAAGGCCGGCCGCAAGCCGGTCGACATCAAGTACTACCAGAACACCTCGGACTACTACCTGGCGCTCCAGTCCGGCCGGATCGACGGCTACCTCGGGCCCAACCCCGTCGCCGCCTACCACGTGCTCTCCGCCGGACAGACCGAGATCGTCGGCAAGTTCTCCGGGGCGGGCGCCGGACTCCAGGGCAAGATCGCGGCCACCACGAAGAAGGACAGCGGGCTCGTCGCCGCCTACGCCGCAGCGATCGACCACATCGTCGAGAACGGCACCTACGCCCAGGTCCTCAAGCGCTGGGGCCTCGACAGCGAGTCCGTGACGAAGTCCGAGATCAACCCGCCCGGACTGCCCCGCACCAAGAACTGACCGCGCTCCGTCCGCTCCACGTCGCTTCGAGAGAGACCGCATGACCAGCAGCCGAACGCTCCACCTCGCCGCCGAACTCGCCCCGGGCGCCGGTGACGTCCCGGGCACCACCCTGGCCTCCGCCGCCGCCCGGGCCGCCGCACCCGCCGTCGCCGGCACCGGCGCCCGTACCGTCGCGCTCGCCCGGCTCGCCGAGGCCGCCGGGCTCGACCTCCTCACCCACGACGACTCCTTCACCCGGCCCGGCCTGGACGCGCTCGCCGTCCTGGCCCGGGTCGCCCCCGAGACCCGCTCCATCGGCCTCGTGCCGACCGTGACCACCACCCACACCGAGCCCTTCCACGTCCAGGCCGCCGTCGCCACCCTCGACTGGGTGAGCCGGGGCCGGGCGGGCTGGCGGATCGCGGTCTCCCCGACCGGGGCCGAGGCCAGGCTCTTCGGCCGCCGCCCGGCACCGCCCACCGCCGAACTCTGGCAGGAGGCCGGGGAGGTCGCCGAGGTCTCCCGCAAACTGTGGGACAGCTGGGAGGACGACGCCGAGATACGGGACGTGGTGACCGGGCGGTTCGTCGACCGCCGCAAGCTGCACCACGTGAACTTCCAGGGCGCGACCTTCTCGGTCAAGGGCCCCTCGATCGTCCCCCGGCCCCCGCAGGGCAACCCGGTGACCGTCGTCGACGCCACCCGCCCCGCCGCCCGCGACACCGCGGCCCACCATGCCGACGTGGCCCTGATCAGGGCCTCCTCCGCCGAGGAGGCCGCCGCCCTCCGCACCGAACTGCGGCAGGGGGCCCGCGCCCACGGCCGGGACCCCGGACAGCTGCGCGTCCTGCTCTCGGCGACCGTCGACCTCGACGCGTACGAGGGCGGGCCCGGGGCGCTCGCCGAACTGATCGCGGGCTGGCACGGCGGCGGCGCCATCGACGGCTTCCACCTCGTGCCGGCCGTGCCCGAGCGGGACCTGGAGCGGTTCACCGCCGGCACCGTCACCCGGCTGCGCGACCGCGGGCTCTTCCGCACGGCCTACGAGGGCACCACCCTCCGCGACCACCTGGGGCTCGCCCGCCCCGTCAGCCAGTACGCCGCCGATGCACGGGTGACGACGGGAGCACGCGCATGAGTACGGCTCCGGGCCGGAAGCAGATCCATCTTGCCGCGCACTTCCCCGGCGTCAACTCCACCACCGTCTGGGCCGATCCGCGCTCCGGTTCGCAGATCGACTTCTCCTCCTTCGAGCATCTCGCCAGGACCGCGGAGCGCGGTCTGTTCGACTTCTTCTTCCTGGCCGAGGGGCTGCGGCTGCGCGAGCACAACGGCCGCATCCACGACCTCGACGTCGTCGGCAGGCCCGAGTCGATCACGGTCCTGAACGCGCTCGCCGCCGTCACCGACCGGCTCGGCCTGGCCGGTACGGTCAACGCCACCTTCAACGAGCCGTACGAACTGGCCCGTCGGCTCGCCTCGCTCGACCACCTCAGCGCGGGCCGGGCCGCCTGGAACGTCGTCACCTCCTCGGACGCCTTCACCGGCGAGAACTTCCGGCGCGGCGGCTACCTCGACCGGGCCGACCGCTACACCCGGGCCGCCGAGTTCCTCGCCACGGCCCGGGAGCTGTGGGACTCCTGGACCCCGGACGGCCGGCAGCGGCCCTTCGTCCACAGCGGGCCGCAGTTCGGGATCGAGGGCGAGTTCACCGTCCCGCGCCCGCCGCAGGGTCACCCGGTCGTCATCCAGGCCGGCGACTCCACCGAGGGCCGGGAGTTCGCGGCCTCGGCCGCCGACGTGATCTTCACCCGTCACTCGACCCTGGAGGCCGGCCGGGAGTTCTACGCCGACGTCAAGGCGCGGCTCGCCCGGTACGGGAGGGAGCCCGGCGATCTGAAGATCATGCCCGGGGTGACGTACGTCCTCGGGGACACCGACGCCGAGGCGCAGGAGCACGCCGGTGAGATCCGCCGTCAGCAGGTCTCCCCGCAGAACGCCATCCTCGCCCTGGAGCAGATCTGGGGCCGCGACCTGTCCGGCTACGACCCGGACGGACCGCTCCCGGACGTCGACCCCGATCCCGACTCGACCCTGGTCCAGGGGCGGGTGCGGGTCGCCGACCCGGTCGGGGTGGCCAGGAAGTGGCGGGCGCTCTCCGAGGCCAAGGGCCTGTCGATCCGTCAGACGGTCGTCGAGTCCACCGGCCGGCAGTCCTTCGTCGGCAGCCCGGAGACGGTCGCGGCGGCCCTGGAGGAGTTCGTCGCCACGGACGCCGCCGACGGCTTCATCCTCGTCCCCCACCTCACCCCCGGCGGCCTCGACGACTTCGTCGACCGGGTCGTCCCCCTGCTTCAGGAGCGGGGCGTCTTCCGTACGGAGTACTCCGGCACGACGCTCCGGTCGCACCTCGGGCTTCCCGAGCCCGTATGGAAAGGTTGAGCACCATGAGCACGGACAACGACAGCGACCCGGGTACGGACGCGGGGGCCGGAGCCCGGCAGGAGTGGCAGCACTGGCACGAGCAGCGGGAGGCCGCGGTCTCCTCCTCGTACGGTCCGCTCTCCCTCACGGGCACCCACTGGCTCTCGGACTTCCCGGAGGGGCGAATTCCGGCCGTTCCGGGGGAGTGGCGCGAGGACGGCGACGAGGTGCTCCTCAGCGCCCGTGCCGAGGACGGGATCACCGTCGACGACAAGCCCTTCACCGGCACGGTCCGGCTCACCGCCGACCACGGCCCGATCCACGAGTCCCGCGTCGAGTCGGCGGGCCGGCGGCTCGTGGTGCTGCGGCGCGAAGGGCTCTGGGCCGTACGGGACTTCGACCCCGGCTCCGAGGCCCGTACCGCCTTCCGGGGCATCGAGGCCACCCCGTACGACGAGCGCTGGGTGGTGCCCGGAGTCTTCCGGCCCTACGAGCGGACGCGCAGCGTGCGGGTGGAGAACGCCGACGGCCGCGAGCGCGGTCTCGGGCTCTCCGGGGAGCTGGTCTTCGAACTGCACGGCGGCGAGCACACCCTCCAGGTGGCCGTCGAGGACGACGGCTCCCTGTGGGCGGTCTTCGCGGACGCCACCAGCGGCCGGGACAGCTACCGCTTCCGCTTCCTGCGCCCGGCGGCCCCGGCGGCGGACGGCTCGGTGACGGTCGACCTCAACCGCGCGCTGCTGCCGCCGTGCGCCTTCGCCGACCACTTCATCTGCCCGTTCCCGCCGCCCGGGAACACGCTCGACACCGCCGTCGCGGCGGGGGAGCGGCGGCTGAGCGAGGTCTGACCTCTCGACTCGGGTGAATCGGTGGGAAGCCGAACCGGCGGGGAGCCGAACCGGTGGGAAGTCGAGTCGGGTGGGAAGTCGGGTGGGGCCCCGAACCGGTGGTAAGTCCAGGGCCGTACGGCCGAATCGCGCCCTTGCGGCGCGAAGTCGTACGGCCCGAGACTCCCCCACAGCGCCGGCCCCGGGCCGCGCCTCACGGGCCCGGCACCCCACGGCGGGCCCCCGATTCCCCTCGGGAGGAACAGAAGTGAGGACCATGCGCACCACCCCCACGAGAACCGTCCGGCTGCTCGCCGTCGCGGCAGGCCTCGCCGCCGCGGCCGCGCTCGCCGCCCCCACCGCGAGCGCGGGCACCGCCGACACCGCACAGAGCACCCGCACCTTCGACGCCGCCGCCCTCTCGGCGACCGGCGACGCCGTCCGCGCCGCGGACGTGGCCGGAACCGCCTGGTACGCCGACACCGCCACCGGCAAACTGGTCGTCACCGCCGACTCCACCGTCGACCAGGCCGAACTCGCGAAGATCAAGCGGCAGGCCGGCGCCCATGCGGACGCCATCCGGATCGAGCGCACCCCCGGGAAGTTCAGCAAGCTGATATCCGGCGGCGACGCGATCTACGCCACCAGCTGGCGCTGCTCGCTGGGCTTCAACGTCCGGGACGGCGCGGGCAACTACTACTTCCTGACCGCCGGACACTGCACCGACGGCGCGGGCACCTGGTACTCCAACTCCTCCCGGACCACCGTCCTCGGTACCACCGCCGGGTCCAGCTTCCCGGGCAACGACTACGGCCTGGTGCGCTACACCAACACCTCCGTCACCAAGTCCGGCACGGTCGGCAACGTGGACATCACGAGCGCCGTCAACGCCACCGTCGGCATGTCCGTCACCCGCCGCGGCTCCACCACCGGCATCCACAGCGGCTCCGTGACGGGCCTCAACGCCACCGTGAACTACGGCGGCGGCGACATCGTCTCCGGCCTGATCCGCACGAACGTCTGCGCCGAGCCCGGCGACTCCGGCGGCCCGCTCTACTCGGGCAGCCGTGCCGTCGGCCTCACCTCGGGCGGCAGCGGCAACTGCTCCACGGGCGGGACGACCTTCTTCCAGCCCGTGACGGAGGCGCTGAGCGCGTACGGGGTCAGCGTCTTCTAGCCGACCCGGGACACACGGCCCGGAGTCCCTTTGTGAATGCGTTCACAAAGGGACTTCCGGCCCCTCCCGGCAGGCCCTTCAGCGCCCCTTCTCGCAGGTCATCGGGTGTCGAATGGAGACATCAGAGAAAAGGGACCCACGAAGGAGTGCCTGCCATGGAGACCGAGGAGACGGTGGACGTACTGGTGCGGGAAGCCCTCGCGGCGCTCGACCGGTTCGAGACCTTCGACCAGGAGCAGGTCGACCACATCGTCAAGAAGGCCTCGCTCGCCGCACTGAGCGCCCACGGCGACCTGGCGAAGCTCGCCGTCGAGGAGACCGGGCGCGGCCTCTTCGAGGACAAGGCCGTCAAGAACCTCTTCGCCTGCGAACACGTCACCCACTCGATGGCCGGCCTGAAGACCGCCGGAGTCGTCCGCCGCGACAAGCTGAACGGCATCACCGAGATCGCCGAACCCGTCGGCGTGATCTGCGCGATGACCCCCGTCACCAACCCCACCTCGACCACGGTCTTCAAGGCGCTCATCGCCCTCAAGACCCGCAACCCGATCGTCTTCGCCTTCCACCCCTCCGCGCAGCGATGCTCGGCCGAGGCCGCCCGGATCGTCCGCGACGCCGCCGTCGCCGCCGGCGCGCCCGCCGGCTGCGTGCAGTGGATCGAGGAGCCCTCCATGGCGGCCACCGGCCTCCTGATGAACCACGAGGGCGTCTCCACCATCCTCGCCACCGGCGGGAACGCCATGGTCAAAGCCGCCTACTCGTGCGGCAAGCCCGCCCTCGGCGTCGGCGCGGGCAACGTCCCCGCCTATGTCACCCGCAGCGGCAGGCTCCAGCGCGCGATCCACGACATCGTGCTCTCCAAGGCCTTCGACAACGGCATGATCTGCGCCTCCGAGCAGGCCGTCATCCTCGACGCGGAGGTGTACGAGGAGGGCATCGCCGAGTTCGAACGCCTCGGCGCGTACGTCGTCACCGCCGCAGAGAAGACCAAGCTGGAGGAGTACGTCTTCGGCACCACCGCCTACGCAACCGACTGCGCCGGAGCGAAGTTGAACGCGGACGTCGTCGGCAGGTCACCCCAGTGGATCGCCGAACAGGCCGGCTTCGAGGTCCCCGGGAACACCTCGGTCCTCCTCGCCGAATGCGCCGAGGTCGGCGAGGGCGAGCCCCTCACCCGCGAGAAGCTCTCCCCGGTCCTGGCCGCCCTCAAGGCCGACTCCACCGAGCACGGCCTCGAACTCTCCGCGCGGATGGTCGAGTTCCACGGCCTCGGCCACAGCGCCGCCATCCACACCGAGGACGAGGAGCTCGCCGAGGAGTTCGGCAGGCGCGTCAAGGCGATCCGGGTCATCGTCAACGCCCCCTCCACCTTCGGCGGCATCGGCGACGTCTACAACTCCTTCCTCCCCTCCCTCACGCTCGGCTGCGGCTCCTACGGGCACAACTCCGTCTCGGACAACGTCACCGCGGTCAACCTGATCAACATCAAGCGGATCGGACGGCGCACCACCAACATGCAGTGGTACAAGGTCCCGCCGAAGATCTACTTCGAGCGCGGCGCCATCCGCTACCTCGGCGAGATGGAGGGCCTGAAGCGGGTCACGATCGTCACCGACCGGACCATGGGCGAGATCGGCTTCGTCCAGAAGGTCACCGACATCCTCAACGGACGCGAGGAGCCGGTCGCCCTCCAGGTCATCGACTCCGTCGAGCCCAACCCGGAGCTCGCCACCGTCCGGGCGGGCGCCGCAGCCATGCGCGCGTTCCGCCCGGACACGATCATCGCCCTCGGCGGCGGCTCCCCGATGGACGCGGCGAAGATCATGTGGCTGATGTACGAGCGGCCCGAGGTCGAGTTCGCGGACACCAAGGAGAAGTTCTTCGACATCCGCAAGCGCGCCTACCGCTTCCCGAAGCTCGGCGAGAAGGCCCGGCTCGTCGCGATCCCGACCACCTCGGGCACCGGCAGCGAGGTCACCCCCTTCGCGGTGATCTCCGACCCGGAGGCTGCGCAGAAGTACCCGCTCGCCGACTACGCCCTCACCCCGGACGTGGCCGTCGTCGACCCGGCCCTGCCGCTGCACCTGCCGCCCACGGTCACCGCCGACTCCGGCTTCGACGCCCTGACCCACGCCACCGAGGCGTACGTCTCCGCCTACGCGAACGACTTCACCGACGGCCAGTGCCTCCAGGCGATCAAGCTGATCTTCCAGAACCTGGAGACCTGTGTGACGGAGGGCGCGAGGGCGCCCGAGGCCCGCGAGAGGATGCACAACGCCTCCACCATCGCCGGCATGGCCTTCGCCAACGCCTTCCTCGGCCTCGTCCACGCCATGGCCCACACCCTCGGCAACACCTTCCACGTCGCCCACGGCCGCACCAACGCGCTGCTGCTCCCGCACGTGATCCGCCACAACGGCACCGTCACCCACAAGGCCGTGCCGTGGCCGAAGGCCGAGGTCTACCGGGCCCCGGAGCGCTTCCAGGAGATCGCGCGGACGCTCGGCCTGCCGGCCGCGACCCCGGAGGAGGGCGTGGAGTCCTACGCCCGGGCGGTCGAGGAACTGCGGACCCGGTGCGGCATCCCCGCCTCCTTCCAGGAGGAGGGCGTCGACGAGGCGGCCTTCCTCGCGGCGCTGCCGCAGCAGGCGATGAACGCGTACGCCGACCAGTGCGCGCCGGCCAACCCCCGGATGCCGATGATCGACGAGATGAAGGAGCTGATGACCCGGGCGTACTACGGCCGGTAGTCCGCCGCGGCAGGACGGTGCCGTCCCGTGCTTCCTCGCACGGGGCGGCACCGTCCTACCGCGGACCGCGTCAGAGGCCGCGGGGTCCGAGCGTCCAGAGGGGGCAGGGCGTTCAGAGGGGCAGGGCGTCAGAGGGCGCGGGCGAACTCCAGCCGGTCGGCGAAGTTCACGTACCCGGCGCGCTCGAAGGCCTTGGCCATCGCCACGTTCGCGGCGTCGCAGTCCCCGCGGATCTCGGTGGCCCCGGCCCCGGCCAGGACCCGCGTGCCCCGGACCACGACCGAGGTGGCGTACCCCTTGCCCCGGTGGGCGGGGGCGACGCCGACGAAACCGATGACCGGCACGCTGGGGTTCTCTGCGGGCAGGCTGATCACGGCGACGGTGCCGTCCGCGTCGTAGCCGAGCTCCCACCACGCGGGCTCGTGCTTCAGCTCGGCCGTCTCCTCGAAGAGCAGCTCGGCCGCGCGCCGGGCGCCGTGCTGCCGTACGTCGGCCGCGAGGCGGGCGTCGGCGGTGTCCGCGAGCAGCTCGGCGAGGACCGCGACGAAGGGCTCGGGGCCGAGTTCGGCGAGCGAGCGGAAGGTCAGCCGGGGGTCGTCGGCGGGCAGCCCGTCCGGCCCGCCGGACGACTCCGGTCCGGCGCCGGCGGTGCCGGTCGCGGCGGTGATCCCGATGCTGAACCTGCGGCCGTCGCGGATCACGGCGTAACCGGACGCCCGCAGCAGCTCGCCCCGGTGCTCCGGGTTCCGCTGGAACTGCGGGGCCTGGGCGGGGGAGTCGACGACGTGCTCCAGCTCCGTCGCGCCCAGTTCCCGGGCCTTGGCGGCGGCCGCGTCGAGCAGCGCGGCAGCGGTCTCCGGAGCGTCCTCCGGCGCCTCGAACAGCACCAGCGCGAGCGGGACCTCGTGCCCCGGGATGGTCCACAGCACCACGCTGCCGGTGAGCCGGCCGTCGCCGTCCTCGGCGACCAGGCACCACTCCGGCCGGGTGCACGCGCTGTCGAGGAGCTGGGCGAGGTACGCGCGGGTGGCGGCGTTGCGCTCGGGGTCGCCGGGGTGCTCGACCAGGGCGGGGAGTTCGTCGGGACGGGCGGGGCGGACAGAAGTCACGGAGAGCCTTGTCGGTTCGGGGAACGGTCGGTGCTGCCCCGTGAACGTAACGGCCGATGGGCGGGCGGGCCAGGGGTTTTGGGCGTCAGCGGATCCGCGCCCCGCTCGCGGTGTCGACTTCGTCCGCGATCGGCTCCGACTCGGGCTTGCGCTTCAGGGAGGACATCACCAGGGTGACGGCCACGCCGACGACCGCCCAGGCCGAGAGGACCAGCATCGAGCCCGTCATGTCGTTGCCCTTGAAGTACGCGATCGAGCGCGCCGCCCAGGTGCCGGCGCCCGGTGGCAGGGCGGGGCCGATCGCGTTCCAGAACGGGGGCAGCATCGGCAGCGGGAAGGCGCCGCCCGCGCTGGGGTTGCCCGCGACCACGATGAGCAGGATCGCCAGGCCGATGCCGACGATCCCGAAGACCGACTGCAGGGCGAGGGTGGCGGCGCCGACGGCGAAGACGACCAGTGTCCCGAGCCCCCACAGGGCGGCGACGCTGCCGGGCAGGGCGCCCAGGATCGGGCCGACGATGACCGCGCCGCCGAGCCCGCCGAGGACCGAGTAGACCGCGAGGACCCCGAGTCGGATGATCGCGCGCTCCCGGTTCGCGGGCCGGGAGCCCGCGCTGATGGCCAGGATCGCGGCGCAGATGTAGCCGCCGACGCACCAGCCGACGACGAGGTAGAAGGCCGAGAGCCCGTCGAAGTCCTCCGGCGAGGCGGGGGCCACGTCGACGGTCCGTACGGTGCGCTGCTGGGTCGCCTCCACCCGGGTGAGGATCGTCTCCAGGGCCGAGGAGAGCACGGTGCCGCCGCCGGAGGCCACGAGCAGGGTGTCGGTGCGGCCGGTGGGGTCCACGATCAGGGCGCCGTCGATGTCCCGGTTCAGGATCTGGTTCCGTGCCGTGGCCTCGTCGGAGACCGCACGGGGGTCGAGCGGGGCGCCCGGGAGCCGGTCCAGCTGTCCGACGAGCTGTGCGGAGACCCGTTGCGGTGCGACGACGCCGAAGGGGACGTCCCTCGGCTTGGGGTGGTGCAGGGCTCCGACGTACGAGGTGATGAACAGCAGCTGGAGGGCGAAGACGCCGACGACGAGGAGGGCGGCTCGGGGGGTGACGGCGCTTTTCAGTTCGTCGACGAGGCTCATGCCCCCACGCTCTGGGGCAGGGGACGTTTCCGCAGGTGGGATGCGCCCGAATGGCTGACCGGAGGACGGCCCGGCACGCTTATCGTACGGACGTTCGAAATGGGCTAAGGTGAGGAACGAGGGGGTGGGAACGTACGTACGATTTCGATGCGGGAGCCGGGAGGCGCGCCATGCCGGGGTTCACGCATCTGCACACCGCGTCGGGCTACTCCCTGCGCTACGGCGCCTCCCACCCCGAACGACTGGCCGCACGCGCCGCCGAGCGCGGCATGGACGCGCTCGCCCTGACCGACCGCGACACCCTCGCGGGCACGATCCGCTTCGCGAAGGCCTGCGCGAAGGCGGGGGTCCGCCCCCTGTTCGGCGTGGACCTCGCCTACGAGGCGACGGCGCCCGGGCCGGGACCGGGGCGGTCCGGAGCAGGCGCGGGGCAGGCGCCGGCAGCCGCCTCCGGCGGCGGCCCGGGGGGCGCCGGGCGGGTCCCCGACCGCGGCCCGCAGGACATCCGGCGGGTCCCCGTCCGCGGCGGCGCCTTCGTCGACGAGTCCGCGCCCCGCGCCCTCTTCCTCGCCCGCTCCCGTACCGGCTGGGCCTCGCTCTGTGCGATGATCACCGCCGCCCACGCCGGAGGAGGGGAGCGGCCCCTGCTGCCCTGGTCCGCCCTGTGCGACGACGACGTCTTCGTCCTCCTCGGCCCCGACTCCGACGTCGGCCGGGCCCTCGCCGCCGGCCGCCCCGACCGGGCCGTCCGGCTGCTCGCGCCCTGGCGCGACCGGTACGGCGACGCGCTGCGCCTCGCGGCCGTCGACCACGGGCGCTCCGGCACCGGGCCCGGCTCCCTGCGGCTCGCCGCCCGTACCGTCGGCCTCGCCGCCGAGCAGGGCGTCCGGCCGGTCCTCAGCAACGCCGTCCGGTACGCCGACCCCGGCCAGGGCCCGGTGGCCGACGTCCTCGACTCCGCCCGCCGCCTCGTCCCCGTCGACCCCCGCAAGGAGCTCGACAGCGGCGCCGCCTGGCTCAAGGGGACCGGCGACATGCTGGCCGCCGCCGAACGGATCGTCGAGGCCGCCGGCTTCCGCCGGGACACCGCCCACCGGCTCCTCGAACAGACCGCGACGGTCGCCGCCGCCTGCCTGGTCGACCCCGAGGACGACCTCGGCATCGGCTCCGCGCACTTCCCCGAACCGCACCTCGTCGGCGCCGAGCACCGCACCGCCCAGCGCGTCCTCGCCTCCCGCGCCGCCGCCGGCATGATCCTCAAGGGGTACGAGAGGCGGGGCGCCTACTGGGACCGGATGCACCGCGAGCTGGACGTCATCGCCCACCACCGCTTCGCCCCCTACTTCCTGACGGTCGCCCAGGTCGTCGACGACGTCCGGGAGATGGGCATCCGGGTCGCCGCCAGGGGCTCCGGCGCCGGCTCCCTCGTCAACCACCTCCTCGGCATCGCCCACGCCGACCCGGTCGAGCACGGCCTCCTGATGGAACGCTTCCTCTCCAAGCGCCGCACCGCCCTGCCCGACATCGACATCGACGTGGAGTCCGCCCGCCGGCTCGAGGTCTACCGGGCGATCATCGACCGCTTCGGCACCGCGCGCGTCGCCACCGTCTCCATGCCCGAGACCTACCGGGTCCGCCACGCGGTACGGGACGTGGGCGCGGCCCTCTCCATGGATCCGGCCGAGATCGACCGGGTCGCGAAGGCCTTCCCGCACATCCGCGCCCGCGACGCCCTCGCGGCCCTCGACGAACTGCCCGAACTGCGCGAACTCGCGGGCGAGCGAGAGAGGTTCGGAAAGCTCTGGGAGCTGGTCGAGGCCCTTGACGCGCTGCCGCGCGGCACCGCCATGCACCCCTGCGGGGTGCTGCTCTCGGACGCCTCGCTGCTCGCCCGTACCCCCGTGGTGCCCACCAGCGGCGAGGGGTTCCCCATGTCCCAGTTCGACAAGGAGGACGTGGAGGACCTCGGGCTGCTCAAGCTCGACGTCCTCGGGGTCCGCATGCAGTCCGCGATGGCCCACGCCGTCGCCGAGGTCGAGCGGGCCACCGGCACCCGCCCGGACATCGACGCGGTCCCGGAGGGCGACCCCGAGACCTACCGGCTCATCCGCTCCACCGAGACCCTCGGCTGCTTCCAGATCGAGTCGCCGGGCCAGCGCGACCTGGTCGGCCGGCTCCAGCCCGCCACCTTCCACGACCTCGTCGTCGACATCTCGCTCTTCCGGCCGGGGCCGGTCGCCGCCGACATGGTCCGCCCCTTCATCGAGGCCCGGCACGGCCGCGCGCCCGTCCGCTACCCGCACCCCGACCTGGAGGAGACGCTGCGGGAGACGTACGGCGTGGTGGTCTTCCACGAGCAGATCATCGAGATCGTACGGATCATGACCGGCTGCGGCCGCGACGAGGCCGACCAGGTGCGGCGCGGGCTCTCGGACCCGGAGTCGCAGGGCCGGATCAGGCTCTGGTTCGCCCGGGAGGCCTCGGCGCGCGGATACGCGGACGAGGTCGTGGCCCGCACCTGGGAGATCGTGGCCGCCTTCGGCTCGTACGGCTTCTGCAAGGCGCACGCGGTGGCCTTCGCCGTACCGACGTACCAGTCCGCCTGGCTCAAGGCGCACCATCCGGCCGCCTTCTACGCCGGGCTGCTCACCCATGACCCCGGTATGTACCCCAAGCGGCTGCTGCTCGCGGACGCGCGGCGGCGGGGGGTGCCGGTGCTGCCGCTGGACGTGAACCGGTCCGCGGTCGCTCACCGTATCGAACTGGTGTCTGAATCGACGGTTCGGTGGGGGCTCCGGCTGGGCCTCACCGACGTCCACGGCATCAGTGAGGCCGAGGGCGCGCGGATCGAGGCCGGACAGCCGTACGCCTCCCTCCTCGACTTCTGGGAACGGGCCCGCCCCCGCACCCCCGTCGCCGAACGGCTCGCCCAGGTCGGCGCGTTGGACGCCTTCGGCGCCAACCGCCGCGACCTCCTCCTCCACCTCACCGAACTCCGGCGCATCCAGCGGGGAGCCGCCTCCCACGGCGGTCAACTCCCGCTCGCCCAGGGCGGGAAGACCGCCCCCGTCGGCCTGCCCGACCTCGACGAGACGGAACGCCTCAGCGCCGAGCTCGGCATCCTCGGCATGGACGCCTCCCGCCACCTCATGGGCGACCACCACGCCTTCCTCCGCGAACTCGGCGTCGTCTCCGCCCAGCGCCTCCGCGAGACCCCGCACGGCAGGACCGTCCTCGTCGCGGGCGCCAAGGCCGCCACCCAGACCCCGCCGATCCGCTCCGGCAAGCGCGTCATCTTCACCACCCTCGACGACGGCACCGGCCTGGTCGACCTCGCCTTCTTCGACGACGCCCACGAGCGCTGCGCCCACACCGTCTTCCACTCCTGGCTGCTGCTGGTCAGGGGAGTGGTGCAGCGGCGCGGCCCGCGCAGCGTCAGCGTGGTCGGCGGCGCCGCCTGGAACCTCGCCGAACTCGTCGAACTCCGGGCGTCCGGCGGCCTGGACGCGGTGGGGGAGCGCCTCGCCGAACCCGCCGAGCCGACCGCGCCCGCCACGGGCGACGGGAACGGCGACGCCGCGCCCGCCGGCGGTCGCGGCGACTCCGGCCGGCGCATCACGATGCCCACGGGGTACGAGATGAACCCCTGGGCCGACCTCAAGCCGGCGGGTGAAGGGACTCCGAGTGGACGGAAGCTGTGGCACAGCAGCCCGGGTTCGGCGGGCTGAGCCGTTCCGCGGGACGGGCCGCCGTGGATCAGGCGGTAGTCGCCCCAGGTCAAGCGGTAGCCGCCCCGGATCAGGCGGTCGCCGCTCCCGATCAGGCGGTCGCCGCTCCGGAGACCGCCGTGTCGACGGACGCGTACGTCACCCCGTGGTCGGCCAGGACCTCCGCGACGACCCCGCCGGTCGTGGTGAGCGCGAGCAGGATGTGCTCGTCGCCGATCTCCCGGTCCTTGCGGGCCAGCGCCACCCGGAGGGACTTCTCCAGGACGGTCTTGGCCTCCCGCGAGAAGGACCGGCGACCCGACCACCACCCGGAGTCCTTGCGGTCGCCCGCCAGCGCGCCCTCGCCATGGGTCTCCTCCACCCGCGCCACGATCGCGCCGACGTCGATGCCGAGGTCCGCCAGGGCCTCCTCGTCCGCGCGGGAGAGCCCCGCCCGGCGCCGGGCGTCGGTCAGCGCGGCCACCAGGGACGGCCGGCGGTCCGGCGGGCACAGCACGCGCAGCGCGCCCGCCGCCCGGGTGCCCTCCCCGTCGAGCAGGGAGAGGAGCAGATGCTCCGGGGTGACGACCGTCGCCCCGGCCCGCTCCGCGTGCTCGACCGCGCCCTTCACCACGGCGCGCGCGGCCTTCGTGAACCGTTCGAACATCACTGCCTCCCGTACTTCTTGTGGACGGCCTGCCGGCTGACACCCAGTTCGGTCGCGATCTCCTGCCACGACCACCCCTGGTTGCGCGCACTGCGCACCTGGACGGCTTCCAGCTGTTCGAGCAGTCGCCGCAGGGCGGAGACGGCCCGTAGTCCGACCCGTGGGTCGCGGTCGCCCGCCCGTGCGGCGAGATCGGTCGCATCGGTCATGACGTCAACTTACGTTGACAGTCGTCCTCGCGTCAACCGCAGTTGACACTCAAGCGACTCGCACAAACATTCGAACATGCTCTAGGCTGAGGGAGCGGGAGGGGGCGTTCAGGGACAAACCGCTCAGGGTTGGCGGGGACACGAGACGGAGGAGAACGAGATGATCCTCTGTGTACGGTTCCGGCTCGGGCCACCCGCTTCCGGTGCTTCCAGTGCTTCCGGCGCTTCTGACGCTTTCGGGAGGGGCGGGGCGGAGACCCTGTTTCCCCCGCTGATCGACCTGCTCGCCGAGTTCACCCCCGTCGTCGAAGCCGCCCCGCCCTGCGAGGCGCTCGCCGACGTGCGGGGTGCGCTGCGCTACTTCGACCGGAGCCCGGCCGAGCTCGCCTCGGTGATCCGGGTCAGGACCCTCGCCCTGTACGGCGTCGACTGCGTCATCGGGGCCGGCCCCAACCCGATGCTGGCCCGGATGGCCGCGAGCGAGGCCCGGCCCGGCGTCACCCTGGTCGTCGACGACCCCGCGGCCTTCCTGCGCGACCGGCCGGTCGTCGCACTCGACGGCGTCGGCCGCGCCACCGCCCGCACCCTCTGCGGCTACGGACTCGACTCCGTCGGCCGCGTCGCGGACGCGCCGCTCGCCGTGCTCCAGCGGCTCGTCGGCGCGAAGACCGGCCGTGAGCTGTGGGAACGGGCCCGGGGCATCGACCGCACCCCCGTCGTCCCGCACGCGGCCTCCCGCTCGGTCGCGGCCGAACGTTCCTTCCCGCGCGACGAGACCGACCGGACGCGGCAGCGCCGGGCCCTCCTCTCACTCGCCGGGGAACTGGGCACCCGGCTGCGCACGGAGGGACAGGTGTGCCGCGCGCTCGCCGTCACCGTGCGCTACGCGGACCGGACCACGACCACCCGGAGCCGTACGCTGCCCGAACCCACCGCCCACTCGGCGGCGCTCACCGCCCTCGCGTACGCCGTCCACGACTCCTTCGGCCTCCAGCGGGCCCGGGTACGGGGCATCGCCCTGCGCGCCGAGGGGCTCGCGGCCGCGGAGGGCGCGGCGCATCAGCTGTCCCTGGACCCGGCGGACGAGAAGGCCCGGCGGATCGAGGCGGTGGCGGACAAGGCACGGGCGAAATTCGGTCCGCGGGCGGTCCTGCCGGGATCACTGGCGGCCTGACAGCCCTTCCGCCGGGCTCCTGTGACGACACATCACTTTTTACCGACGCGTAACTTCCCAGCCAAGGCTACCCGTGCGTAGCTTGGCTGAAGCGCATCCCCATCGCGCATCCCCACTTGTGGTCCGGACCGCAGGGCGTAGCACCCCCACCATCCCCTTGAGCCGCAAGGAGATCGCCCGATGCTGCCCTGGAAACACGCCGTCAGAGCACTGTCCGTCCTGCTGCTGGCAGCCGCCGCCACCCTCGCGCCGACCACCGCCGCCTCGGCCCGGGCCGAGACCGCCACCACCAGTCGGGGCTGGAACGACTACTCCTGCAAGCCCTCCGCCGCGCACCCGCGGCCCGTCGTCCTCGTCCACGGAACCCTCGGGAACTCCGTCGACAACTGGCTCGTCCTCGCGCCGTACCTGGTCAACCGCGGATACTGCGTCTTCTCGCTGGACTACGGCCAGCTGCCGAACGTGCCGTTCTTCCACGGACTCGGCCCCATCGAGGCCTCCGCAGGACAGCTCGACACCTATGTCGACCGGGTCCTCGCCGCCACCGGCGCCCCCGAGGTGGACATCGTCGGACACTCGCAGGGCGGCATGATGCCGCGCTGGTACCTCAAGTTCCTCGGCGGGGCCGAGAAGGTGAACGCGCTCGTCGGGATCGCCCCCGACAACCACGGCACCACCCTGCTCGGACTCACCAAGCTCCTGCCGTACTTCCCCGGCGCCGAGGACCTGATCAAGGCCAACACTCCCGGGCTCGCCGACCAGATCGCCGGCTCGCCGTTCATCACCAAGCTCAACCAGGGCGGCGACACCGTGCCCGGGGTCCGCTACCACGTCATCGCGACCCGGTACGACGAGGTGGTCACCCCGTACCGCTCGCAGTTCCTGAGCGGCCCGAACGTCACCAACGTCCTCATCCAGGACAAGTGCGCGCTCGACCTGTCCGAGCACGTGGCGATCGGCACGGTGGACCGGGTCACCTTCCACGAGGTGGAGAACGCCCTCGACCCGGCCCACGCGACCCCGACCACCTGCCTCTCGGTGATCGGCTAGTCCTTCCGGCCCTTCTAGCCCTGGGTACGCCGCCGGCGCGTCGACCCGAAGAGCACGGCCGCGCCGATCGCGAGCACGGCGGCGCCACCGACCGCGAGGTACGGGGTGGTGGCGTCGCCACCGGTCTCGGCGAGCACCTCACCGGAACCGGAGCCCGAACCGGCGGCGGGGGCAGGCGCGTTGGGCGCGGCGGAGGAGGTCTCGCCGGCCGGAGCGGTCTGCGTCTCGTGCCCCGCCCCGTGGCCCGTCTCCTGGCTCGGCTCGGGGGCGGCCGTGGTCTTCTCCGGACCCGTGGAGGCGTTGCCGTCCCCGTGCCCGCCGTGCTCGACCGAGGACTCGTCCTGACCGTCCTCGATCTGCTCGTCGCTCGGCGCGGAGGCGGTCGGCGCCGGAGCCGTACCGCCGCCGCTGTCCTTCCCGAACACCACGTCCGAGCAGGTGTAGAAGGCCTCGGGGGAGTCGGAGCGCTGCCAGACCGAGTAGATCAGGTGGCGGCCGGACTTCTTCGGCACCGTGCCCTGGAACACGTAGTCGCCGCTCTCCATCCGCGGGTCGGTCACCGTGGCGAACGGCTTGTCCTCCAGGTCCGACCACTTCAGCGGCTTCGACGGGTCGTACCCGTCCTTCGTCACGTACAGCGCGAACGAGCCCCGGTGCGGTGCGGTCCCCTTGTAACGGAAGGTGTGCGCCCCGGAGGCCATCGGGCTCGCCGGCCAGTCGGCCCGCGCGAGGTCGAGCCCCCGGTACTTGTCGTTCCCCGCGCTGCACAGCTTGCCGTCCGGGATGAGGTCACGGTGCTTCCCGGCCGCGTTGGCGATGTTCACCGCGTTCCAGTCGTAGAACGCCTGCGTCCCGCTCGCCGCCACGGCCGCCTTGCACGCCGCCGACTTCGGCGACTCGGGCCCCTCCGCGTAACAGGCCGAGACCCGGCTCACCGGATCGGTCATCGACCCGTGCGCGAACGCGGGCGAGGAGGCGAGCCCGGAGAGAGCCAGAACCGCGGTGGCGGTCACGGCGGCGGTACGGCGAGAAGTCATGGGGGGACAGCTCCTTCACGAGGGTGAGGTGGGGGGATGCCCAGAAAGCTAGCCGCCCGAATCCACGAAAAGCCCGCTGGAGAGCCGGAGAAGACGATCCTTAGGACCGCTTTAAGGAACCACTAAGCGGCTGCTGAGGAAGTCGCCGCCGCCGGCCGCCGCGGAGCCGGGGTGCGACTACTCTGGGCCGACGGGCGACAACTGGCTGGAGGGGGCGGGTTCTTGGACGCGGAGTTGGCCGTGCTGGCGGGCACGGCGGGGACGACGTTGGTCACCTTGCTGACGACCGAGGCGTGGCAGCGCGTCAGCGACGGCGTCGCGTCCTTGTGGCGCCGGGCCGAGCCCGAGCGGGCCGAGGCGATCTCGGCCGAGCTGGAGGTGACCCGGGCGGACCTGCTCGCCGCGCGGGACGGCGGGGACGAGGAGTCAGGACGCGAACTCGGGGCGGAGTGGCAGGGCCGGATCCGGCGGCTGCTCGTCACACATCCCGAGGAGGCCGCGGCACTCCGGAGGCTGATGGACGAGCTGCAGCCGCCCACGCCCGACGTTCCGTCGGTGACACAGCACGCCACCGCCTCCGGACACGCCCGCGTGTACCAGGCGGGCCGCGACCAGTACATCGAGGAACGATGAGCGGCGCCTACGACGCGCGGGCCGACGGGCACGGACGGATCTACCAGGCCTCGGGCGACCAGCACATCGTCGAGCACCATCACCACGCCCCCGAGTGGGCCGGCCCCGACTCGGTCCGTCACCCGGCGGTCGGCCGGACACCCGTCGTACTCCGCGACCGCGTCGGCGAGATGGACCGCCTGAGAGCCGCCGTCGAGCCCGGCGTCGGCAACCGCGCCTACGTCCTCCACGGCATGGGCGGCTGTGGCAAGACCGCCGTGGCCCATGCCCTCTTCCGGCACGCCACCGGCCACTCCGGGCGCATCGGCCTCTGGGTCAACGCCTCCGACCCGGCCTCCCTGCGGGCGGGCATGCTCGCCGTCGCGGCCGACCGGGGCGCCACCGACTCCGAACTCACCGGCGCGCGCAGCGGACTGCGGCCCGCCGCCGACCTGGTCTGGCACTACCTCGACGCCTCCGACCAGCCCTGGCTGCTCGTCCTGGACAACGCCGACACCCCTGCCGTCCTCCGCGACGGCGGGTGGCTGCGGACGAGCCCCAAGGGCATCGTCGTCGTCACCACCCGCCAGGCGGCGGCCCACTGGTGGCCGGGCGCCGAACTCCTCCAGTTCGGTGTCCTGCCGCGCGCGGACGCCGCTCTCGTCCTCCAGGACCTCGCCCCCCACGCGGGAAGCGCCGAGGAGGCGGCGCAGGTCGCGGACCGCCTCGGGCGTCTCCCCCTGGCACTCACCCTCGCCGGCGGGTTCCTCGCCCATCAGATCATCGACCCGTGGAACCTCGCCGACTACCGGCACGGGCTCGACGGCGGTGCGGACGTCCATCCGATCGAACTCCTCGACCGGGGCGCCGAGGCGGGCACGGACTCCCGGCAGCTCCTCAGCCGCACCTGGCAGCTCTCCCTGGACGCCCTCAGCGCGCAGGGCCTTCCCGAAGCCACCGCGTTGTTGCGGCTGCTCGCCTGCTGGGCCGGCGACCCCCTCCCGCTCACCCTCCTCTCCGGCGCCGATCTCGGTGCGGAACTCCACCCGTCCCGCGTCGAACCCGCCTTGCGCGGGCTCCTCGACCACTCGCTCACCGAGCTCGTTCCGGGCCGCGTGCGCTGCCTGCGCGTCCATGGGATCCTCCTCGACAGCGTCGCCCGGGCCACCCCCGACGACCAGTGCGATCGGCTCGCCGCGACGGCCACCCGACTTCTGCGGGCCGTCCTGCCGGAGGTCCCCCAGCGCGGAGTGCAGGATCCCGCGGTGACCCTGCTCGCTCCCCACGTCACGGCCCACCTGCGGAGAGCGGTCGGCCGGAGTGCCGCCCCGGACGTGCTGGAGGGCGCCGCGGACTGCGTCCTCCGACTCGTCGTCGCCGTGCACAGGTCGGGGGACTACGCCTCGGCGCTCACCCTGGCGAACGAAGCCCTCGCACTCGTCACCCGCGGTCTTGCCGTCGACAACGTGTTCGCTCTCAGGCTTCGCCTTCGCGTGGGCCGCGCACTCTTCCGCCTCGGCCGGTTCGAGGAGTCGGAGGCCGTCTACGAGCAGGCCCTCGACGACTGCGAGCGGGTCCTCGGAGCCGATGACCCCGACACGCTCGAGGCGTGCCTGCGGCTGGCACTCGTTCTTCCCCACCGTGGTCGGCTTCCGGAGGCGATGGTCCTGAGGAGGCGGGCCGCCCAGGGCCGGGAGGCGGCCCTCGGGAGGTCCCACCCGCTCACGCTCATCGCACGGAAGTACATCGTGGAGGTGGCGGGGAGCCCGGCCGCGGCCGCTCTTCCGGACAGGGACGACATCCTCGCCATGGGGCCGGGCGTCATCGAGGACTGCCGCAGCGCCACCGGGGACGACCACCCCATGACGCTCGGAGCCGAGCTGGGCTACGCGTCCGCGCTCGCCGCGGTGGAGAGGGCTGCCGAGGCGCTGCCCCACGCGCGCAGGGCCCTTTCCGGATACGAGCGCATCTTCGCTCCCGACTACCCCTTGCTGCTCAACGCGCGAGAGTCGCTCGGCATCGTCCTCAACGCCCTGGGACGGCACGCCGACGCGGTGGAGCAGGGAGAGATGCTGGTGGAGGGCCGGACCCGGGTCCTGGGCCCCGCCCACCCCTGGACGGTCCACGCCGAAGGGCTTCTCCGCACGTTCCGGGACGGTGCCGCCGCCTCCACGTGAGCGGGGTTCACCCCAGCCGCCGGTACCGCCGCTCCGGCCGGCCCGTGCCGCCGTAGCGCAGGGTGATCTCCGCTCGGCCCGTCTCCGCGAAGTACTCCAGGTAGCGGCGGGCGCTCACCCGGGACAGGGAGCCGGCCTTCGCGCACTCCGTGGCCGAGAGGCCCTCCGGGTGGGCGCGGAGGACGGAGTCGACCAGGTCGGCCGTGTGGGCCGCCAGGCCCTTCGGGAGTTCCCGGGAGCCGCGGGGGCGGGTGCCGAAGATCTGGTCGACGTCCTCCTGGCGGGCCTCGTCGAGTTCGTCGAGGCGGCTGCGCAGCGAGGCCACGTGCCGGAGCTGCTCGTGCAGCGCCGCCTGGCTGAACGGCTTGATCAGATAGTGCAGCGCCCCCGCCCGCAGCGCCTCGCGGATCGTGCCCGTGTCCCGGGCCGCCGTGATGAAGAGCGCGTCCATGCCCAGGCCCGCCGCGCGCAGCTCCCGCAGCACCTGGATGCCGTCCATGTCCGGCAGGAACACGTCGAGGAGCACCAGGTCGGGCCTGAGCCGCTCGGCCGCGCGCAGGGCGTCGGCGCCGCTGTGCGCGACCCCGGACACCGTGAAGCCCGCCACCGCCGACACATAGCGGCAGTGCAGCTTGGCGACCATGAAGTCGTCGTCCACCACCAGCACGTTCGTCACGACGACCCACGCTAGGTCCCGACCACAACGACCACAACGTCCGTTGATTGCGGAAGAGAGACAGCTTCTTAACGCGCGGGCAACATGTGGGCCACTTCACATCCCCTTTTCCCCTACAGCTGAGAGGCGGCACACGTGCGGTTGCGCACCCCCTTCGCCCTCCTCGGGGCCGCGCTCCTGGTGCTGGTGGGTCCGCCGTTGCTCAGTCCCGGCAGCGGCTCCGACACCGGCACCCGGATACCCGGCCTGCGTTTCATGGTCCCCAACACCCCCGGCGGCGGTTACGACATCACGGCCCGCACCGCCGCCAAGAACGCCGAGGAGGCGGACCTCACCGGCGACATCGAGGTCTTCAACCTGCCCGGCGCGGGCGGCACCGTCGGCCTCACCCGGCTCGTCGGCGAACGCGGCAACGGCCGCCTCGCCATGTCCATGGGCCTCGGCGTCGTCGGCGCCGTCCACACCAACGAGACCCCCAGAACCCTCGCCGACACCACCCCGATCGCCCGGCTCACCGAGGAGCAGGACATCGTCGTGGTCGGCAAGGACTCCCCGTACAAGACCATCGACGAGCTGCTCACCGCCTGGAAGAAGAACCCCGGCAAACTCCCCGTCGGCGGCGGCTCCTCGCCCGGCGGCCCCGACCACCTCGCCCCGATGCTCATGGCCCAGGCCGCCGGCATCGCCCCCAAGGACGTCAACTACGTCCCCTTCGACGGCGGCGGCGAGCTCCTCGCCTCCATCCTCGGCGACAAGGTCGCCTTCGGCGTCTCGGGCGTCGGCGAGTACCTCGACCAGATCAAGGCGGGCGAGCTGCGCCTGCTCGCCGTCACGGGGCCGAAGCGCGTCCCCGGCCTCGACGCCCCCACCCTCCGCGAGGCGGGCCTCGACACCGAGTTCACCAACTGGCGCGGCATCGTCGCACCGCCCGGCCTCTCCGACGCCGAGCGCGAGAAGCTCGTCACCCTGGTGACCGAGCTGCACGACTCCCCGCAGTGGCGCGAGTCGCTGAAGACCCACGGCTGGAACGACGCCTTCCTGCCCGGCGAGGAGTTCGGCACCTTCCTCGCCGAGCAGGACCGCCGCGTCGGCTCCGTACTGAAGGAGCTCGGACTGTGAGCACCGAATCCGAGACCACCCCGACGGTGAACGGCAAGAGCGGCAACCTCGCCTCCTGGTGGCGCGAACGGTCCGAACTCGGCGTCGGCGTGCTGCTGTTCGTCCTGGGCGTGCTCGTCCTCACCGACGCCCTCACCCTCGACGCCGACCTCGCCGGCCGCGGCCCCGTCGGCCCCGCCACCGTCCCCCTCGTCGTCGGCTGCGGCCTCCTCGTCGTCGCCGTCCTCCTCTCCGTCGACGTCCTGCGCGGCGGCCGCGGCGAGGCCGAGGCCGGTGAGGACGTCGACCTGACGGAGCCCGCCGACTGGCGCACCGTCCTGCTCCTCGCCGGCGTCTTCCTCGCCTTCGCCGTCCTCATCGGCCCCATCGGCTTCCCCGTCGCCGGCGCGCTCCTCTTCTGGGGCGCGGCGTACGCCCTCGGCAGCCGCCACTTCCACCGCGACCCGCTGATCGCCGCCGCCCTCTCGCTCCTCACCTACGCCGTCTTCGACAAGCTGCTCGGCGTCCCGCTGCCCGGCGGCCCGCTGATGGGAGTGATCTGACCCATGGATTCCCTGAACTCCCTCATCGACGGCTTCGGCACCGCCCTCACCCCGATGAACCTGCTGTGGGCCGCCATCGGCGTGCTCCTCGGCACCGCCATCGGAGTCCTGCCCGGCATCGGCCCCGCCATGGCCGTGGCCCTGCTGCTCCCGGTGACGTACGGACTCGAACCGACCGGCGCGTTCATCATGTTCGCCGGCATCTACTACGGCGCGATGTTCGGCGGCTCCACCACCTCGATCCTCCTCAACACCCCCGGGGAGAGCGCGGCCGTCGTCGCCGCCATCGAGGGCAATCCGATGGCCAAGGCGGGCCGGGGCGCGCAGGCGCTCGCCGCGGCCGCCATCGGCCACTTCGCCGGCGGCATGATCGGCACGATCCTGCTCGTCGTCCTCGCCCCGACGGTCGCCGCGCTCGCCGTCGACATCGGCGCCCCCGACTACCTCGCCCTGATGGTCCTCGCCTTCATCGCGGTGACCTCGGTCCTCGGCTCCTCCCGCATCCGCGGTCTCGCCTCCCTCCTCATCGGCCTCACGATCGGTCTGGTCGGCCTCGACCAGATGACCGGGCAGCAGCGCCTCACCTTCGGTTCGCTCCAGCTCGCCGACGGCGTCGACGTCGTCATCGTCGCGGTAGGGCTCTTCGCCATCGGCGAGGCCCTCTGGGTCGCGGCCCACCTGCGCCGCACGGCGGGGGAGGCCATCCCGGTCGGCCGTCCCTGGCTGGGCGGCGACGACGTGAAGCGCACCTGGAAGTCCTGGCTGCGCGGTCCCCTCATCGGCTTCCCGTTCGGCGCGATCCCGGCCGGCGGCGCGGAGATCCCGACCTTCCTGTCGTACGTGACGGAGAAGCGTCTCTCGAAGCACAAGGAGCAGTTCGGCAAGGGCGCCATCGAGGGCGTGGCCGGACCCGAGTCGGCGGCCTCGGCCTCGGCGGCCGGGACGCTCGTCTCGATGCTGACCCTCGGGCTGCCGACGACGGCCGTCGCCGCCGTGATGCTGGCCGCGTTCCAGCAGTACGGCATCCAGCCCGGCCCGCTGCTCTTCGAGCGGGAGCCCGACCTGGTGTGGGGGCTCATCGCCTCGCTGTTCGTCGGCATGGTGCTGCTGCTCGCGCTCAACCTGCCGCTCGCCCCCGTCTGGGCCAAGCTGCTGCGCATCCCCCGCCCGTACCTCTACGCGGGCATCCTCTTCTTCGCGGCCGTCGGCGCGTACGCGGTGGGCGGCGAGGCCCTCGACCTGGTCATCCTGCTGGTCGTCGGCCTGATCGGACTCGGCATGCGGAGGTACGGGCTCCCGGTCCTGCCGGCCGTGATCGGGGTCATCCTCGGCCCGGCCGCCGAACAGCAGCTGCGGCGCGCCCTGCAGATCAGCGACGGTTCGGTGACCGGCCTGGTGAACACGCCGTTCTCGATCACCGTGTACGCGGTCGTCGTCCTCCTGCTCGCCTGGCCGCTGCTGAGGAAGGTGGTGGTACGGCGCCGTAACGTGGCGGCATGACACAGGACATCCGCCGCGCGACGAGCTCCGACGTGCCGAGGGTGAAGGCCGTGACCGACGCGGCCTATCACCACTACATCGACCGCATCGGTCTCGTACCGGCCCCGATGGAGGCGGACCACGCGGCGGACGTGGCCGCCGGGAGGGTGTTCGTCGCCGGTGACCCGGTGGTCGGTCTCGTGGTCCTCAGGACCGAGGCCGACCACCTCTATCTCGACAACATCGCCGTCCACCCCGACGCCCAGGGCACCGGCCTGGGCCGGCGGCTGCTCGGCTTCGTCGAGTCCCGGGCGGGCGAGCTCGGGCTTCCCGAGGTCAGGCTGCTGACGAACGCGATGATGTGGGAGAACCAGAAGCTCTACGAGCGGTACGGCTATGAGGCCGTCGAGCGGCGCGCGGACGGACCGTACGACCGTATTCACTACCGAAAGCGGCTCAACTCGCCCCCAATAGGGTGAGTTTCGGCCAGATGGCGGCCGGATCCGGTATCCCTGGCGGGCAGTACCTTCCCCCCACCCCGAAGGGACCCCGCTCATGCGCGTCCGACTCGTCCTCGCCGCAGGCGTTCTGCTCGCCTCCGCCGCCGTCGCCCCACTCGCCCACGCGGGCGGGGCCGACGGCCTCACCGCCCGCCCGGCCCTCGACGGCCCCGTCCTGAACGGCCCCGTCCTCAACGGCCAGCCGCTCGGCAGCCGCACGGCCGACGACCTCTCCGTCTACGGCTACGGAACCGTCGGCGACGACAGCACGGTGACGCTCTCCGGCATGTACCGCTGTCTCGACGACAGCGCCGGCCCCGTCTTCGTCAGCTCCACCCTCGTCCAGGGGAACCGTTCCGCCGGGATCGGCGGCACCCAGGCCGTCTGCGACGGACACCTCCACGAGTGGGTCAACACCTCCGTCGTGAAGGACCCCGCCTACCGGCCGGGCGCCGCCCGGGTGCGTGCCACCCTGATGCAGCTCACGGCCGGCGAGACGGGCCTGCCGGCGCCGGGCTTCCTCGCCGCCGAGGACGCTCCCGTCGAACTCCGCTGACGACGCGCGGACGTCCGGCCGCCGGGCCGCGCCTCCGCGCTAGCGCAGCAGCTCGATCAGGCCCTCGCGCCCCAGGACCTCCAGCTCGTCGAGGGCGACCACGGCGCACGCCGCCGCCTCCGGATCGGAGGCGGTGAGCCCGCTCGCCGCGAACTCGTCCTCGTCGAGCCGCAGCACCTCGCTGCCGTCGGCCGACACCCACAGGTCCAGGTCCAGGTCCTCGATCACCACCTCGGAACCGTCGATCACGGCCGGACGGGTGATGTCGCAGTACCAGCCCTTGAGAGCCCCCTCGGCCGACCACACCTCCTTGACGGTGAACCAGCGGTCGCTCCAGTAGTGCTCCACGAAGACGTCGCCCGGCTCGAACCGCACGAAGCCGAAGTCCCTCACCCCCTCGGCCGCCCACGGGGCACGCACCGAGAGCCGGGCCCCGTCCTCCGTGAGCACCTCCGCCGGGTAACGGATCTTCGTCCGGCCCGCCTTCGTCAGGGTGACCTCAACCGATCGTCCGGACATGCCGTACCTCCCGTGCTCCGACCTCGTAACCGAACCACTTGTTGATCGCCAGCATCGGCTCGTTCCCGGTGTCGTTCCCGGTGAACGCCTCCGTGCAGCCGGCCGCCCGGGCCCGGTGCAGCGACGCGTTCTTGGCGAGCTTCGCGAGCCCGCGCCCCCGGAACGCGGGCGCGGTGCCCGTCATTCCCGAGTTGTACCGGCCGAGACCGTCCGTCTGCGCCGCGCTGAACGCCGCCGGAACGCCGTCCACCACCGCGACCGTCGTCAGCGCCCGGTCGAGGAGGGGGTGCTCCCAGGTCGTCGTCCGCCAGTGCTCGAAGTCGTCCATCTCCACCCCCACATCGCCCGGCTCGTCGGCCGACGTCAGCGCGTCCAGCTCGAAGAGCGGCCGGGGATCGGCCGCGAAGTCCTCGGCCGTCAGCAGCTCGACACCGGCCGGCGGCGCCTGCAGCGGCGGCAGTTCGGCGGTGGTGAGGTCGAGCCGGAGGAAGTAGGCGGAACGGCTGGGGGAGTACCCCCGCCGCGCGGCCCAGGAGAGGTTCTCCGGCGCGTCCAGGGCCCAGCTGTACAGGGTCCGCGCCCCCCGCTCGGCCAGGTACTCCTCGGCGGCGCGCAGCAGCAGCGTCCCCGCCCCCTGACCGAGGTGCGCGGGGTCCACGTACACGTTGGCGTAGCCGATCCCGGGCCGCGGCGCGTCGTGCGCGATGCCGACCTGGGCGGTTCCGACGATCCCGCCGGACTCGGTCACGGCGACGAGCGGGCGGTAGTGGCTGTCGGGATGCGCGCGCGCCCAGTCGAAGACGAGCTGCTCGGCGGTGGAGAGCATGAAAGGCAGGGCCGCCCGGCGCACCTGGGCGAAACCCTCGGCGTCCTCGGCGTGTACATCACGGACGATCACAGTCATGTGGTCGCACGCTACGGGCCGGGGACGCACCGCCGCCTCCCATTTTCCCGTGGGGTGGGGGCAGAATCGGCGGGGTGACACTCACCATCGCCGTGGACCACGAATCCACCACCGCTCCGTACGAACAACTGCGTGCCCAGATCTCGGAGCGGGCCCGGTCGGGCAGGCTGCCGGTCGGATACAAGCTGCCGACGGTACGAGGACTCGCGGAGCAGCTGGGCCTCGCCGCGAACACGGTCGCCAAGGCGTACAAGGCACTGGAGGCGGACGGGGTGATCGAGACGCGCGGGCGTCACGGCACCTTCGTCGCCGCCGCGGGCGACGCGGCCACCCGCCGGGCCGCGACCGCCGCCGCCCAGTACGCGGAGGAGGCCCGTCGCCTCGGCCTCAGCCGCGAGGCGGCGGAGGCCGCGATGAACGAGGCCCTGCGCGCCGCCTACGACAGCTGACCCCGACGCGAGGGGCGACAGACAGCCGACCCTGACACGAGGGGCGACAGACAGCCGACCCTGACACGAGGGGCGACAGACAGCCGACCCTGACACGAGGGGCGACAGATAGCCGACCCCGACGCGAGGGACCTACAGATAGAGGCCGGCCCCCGCCGTGCGGGGTTCCGGGAGTTCCGCCGGGGGCGTGCCGCGGCGCAGGGCGAACAGCTCCGCCAGCGTCGCGCCCTCGCGCGGAACGTCCTCCGCGCGCCCGAGCCACTCCACGGACTCGGCCCGGCTCAGCGGTCCCACCTCGATCCGGGCCAGGCAGCGGCCGGGCCGGACCACGGCCGGATGGAGCCGCTCCAGGTCCTCGTTGGTGGTGACGCCGACGAGGACGTTGCGCCCCTGGCCGAGCAGACCGTCCGTCAGGTTGAGCAGCCGGGAGAGGGCCTGACCCGCCGTGTGCTTGGCCTCGCCCCGGATCAGCTCGTCGCAGTCCTCCAGGAGAAGCAGCCGCCAGCGCCCCTTCGCCGTGCCCTCGTCCTCCCCGATGGCGATGTCCATCAGATAGCCGACGTCGTTGAAGAGCCGCTCCGGATCGAGGACGCAGTCCACCTGGCACCAGTCCCGCCACGACCGGGCCAGGGTGCGCAGCGCGGACGTCTTGCCCGTGCCGGGCGGGCCGTGCAGGAGCAGGAGGCGGCCCGAGATCGACTCGGGCGTCACCTTCATCAGCCGGTCCATCGACTCGGCCACCGGCGCCGAGTAGTTGGGCCGGACCTCGTCCCAGGTCCCGGCGCTGATCTGCCGGGTCGTCCGGTGCGGGCCGCGGCGCGGGGACACGTACCAGAACCCCATCGTCACGTTCTCCGGCTGGGGCTCCGGGTCGTCCTTGGCCCCGTCGGTCGCCTCCTTCAGGACCCGCTCCGCGAGGTCGGCGTCGGCGGCCGTGACGGTGACGTCGGCGCCCCGGTTCCAGCGGGAGATCAGCAGCGTCCACCCCTCGCCCTCGGCGAGCACGGCGCTGCGGTCGTCGTCCTTCGCGGCCCGCAGCACCGTGGCACCGGCGGGAAGGAGGGTCGCCTCGGGCCTGACCCGGTCCACGGTGGTGCTGTGCGAGTGCGGCTGCTCCCCGGTCGCGAAGCGGCCGAGGAACAGCGCGTCCACGACGTCCGCGGGCGAGTCGCTGTCGTCGAGGGTGAGCCGGATCGGCAGCGAACGCTGCGGCTCGGACGGTACCGGTGGGGTGTCAGCCATGGGCCCATGATCGGGCAACCGGGCATTCCGTGCACCGGGTTTTGAACGGGACGATTCCGTGGACGCCCGGCTCCCGGAGCCGGACCTGGGGCTCAGATCCAGTGACCCCCCGCCGCACCCCGGGCGCGCCGCGCGAGCGCGTACCCCTTCGTCATGACCCGGTCCACCGCGAAGGCACGGGCGATCGCCCGCCCCTCCACGAGCCGGGTGAACTCCTCGACGCCGGTGGACCGGCGCACGGTCACCCGTTCCAGGGCGTACGGCCCCTGGCGGCGTCTGGCCAGCGCGTTGCCGACCGCGAGCGCCTGCGTGAAGCCGGCCTCCCGGACCGTACGGCGGACCCGGCGGCTGGAGTATCCGTACGGGTACGCGAAGGAGAGCGGCGCCGTCCCGAGCTCCTCGCCGACGATCTCCCGGCAGCGCAGCGTCTCGAACCGGAGCCGTCGCGCGCCGAGCTGGTCCAGCTGGGGGTGGGTGTGGCTGTGCCCGCCGATCTCCGTGCCCGCGTCGGCGAGTTCCCGCACCTGCGCCCAGTCCAGCATGGTGTCGAGCGCGCCACCCGTCTCGTGCCTGCCCCGCAGCCAGCCGGTGGAGACGAAGACGGTGCTCGCGAAGGAGTGCTCGGCGAGCACGGGGAGGGCATGCCGGTGGACGCCCTCGTAGCCGTCGTCGAAGGTGACGAGGAGCGGCCGCGCGGGCAACGGGTCGCCGGTGCGCCAGGCGGCGGCGAGCGCGGCGGTGGTCAGCGGCGTGAACCCCCGCTCGGCGACCACGTCCATCTGCGCGGCGAAGGCCTCCGGGGTGACGGAGAGCCCGAGGGTCGCGGGGGCGGGGTCGGGGGCGACGGCGTGGTACATGAGGATGGGGACGGGCACGGCGGTGTCGGTGACGCCGGAGCCGCCGGCGCTGTCCGTGGTGCCTGTGGTGCCCGTGGTGCCCGTGGCACCCGTGCTGTCGGTCACCGGGTACCTCCCTCGGAGGCCAGGGCGTCCGCCCGTACCGCTTCGCCGGTTCCGGCGCCGGTGGCGGCATCGGTTCCGGAAGCGGCACCCGCCTCGGCTCCCGCCCCGGTCTCCGTGGTGCCGTGACGCTCGATCGGTCCCCAGGAGAACGTCGTTCCGCTCCTCCGGGCCCGGAGCGTCCCCAGCGCGTAGCCGCCGGCCGCGACCGTCACCCCGGTGACGATGGCCCCGGCGCGGCCTGCGCCGCCGGAGCGCCCGAGCACCGCGTCGCGCATCCCGCGCAGGACTCCGGCGGGCAGCACCCGTGTCGTGTAGCGCCGTTCCGACTCCAGGCCCTTCTGCGCGCCGACGCTGCGGGCGACCAGCGCCTTCGAGAGCCCCTCGGCGTAGACCCGGGTACGGAAGTAGCCGAAGCGCTCGCGCACGGCGGGCACCTTGTGGTGGATGACCGCCCGGTCGTCGATCAGCAGGATCGCCTCGGGCAGTGCCTTGGAGAGCCGGATGCACAGCTCGGTCTCCTCACCGCCCAGGGGCCGCCGGTCGCCGTCCCGCCCGATGCCGGTGGCGAAACCGCCGGCCGCGTCGAAGGCCGTACGGCGGAAGGAGGCGTTGCCCCCGAGCACGTTGCGCACCGGGACGCGGCCCGGGGGCAGCCCCAGGTACGTACAGCCGACGACCCAGTCGAACTCCTCGGGGAACCAGGCAGGGCGGCGGCCGGAGGCCCAGGAGGGCATCGTCCGGCCGCCGACGGCCATGACGCGCGGGTCGTCGTAGGCGGCCGAGAAGTGGTGGAGCCAGTCCCGCTCGGCGACGGCGTCGTCGTCGAGGAAGGCCACGAAATCGCCGCGGGCGGCGGCGATTCCGGTGTTGCGGCCGGCGGAGAGACCGCGGGGGCCCGCGTTGGCGAGCACCCGCACCTCCTCGGTGAGCCGCTGCTCCGCGTACTCCTCGGTCAGCCGGGAGAGGAGCCGCTCGTTGTGGTCGACCACGAGCAGTGTCTCCAGGGCGGGCAGTGACTGCTTCCGTACGGAGTCGACGGCGGCGAGGATGTCCTCCCACCGCTCCTCCGTGTAGACGCAGATCACCACCGAGAAGCCGTGCGGGGTCGTGCGGTCGTTCAAGACGCCTCTCCCCGGGGCACGCTGACCGAGAACGGGGCCGGCCGGCGGCGGGCGGCCTTGCTGACGGCCTTCTCCTTGAGGATCACCTTCAGGACCCGGATGCCGTCGCGCACGGCGTTGAGGTTGCTGACGCCGTGGATGCGGTTGTACTCGTGGCTCGGGACCTCCTGCACCTTGAGGCCGGCCGTGACGACCCTGATGTTGATGAGGGTCTCTATCTCGAAGCCGGTGCAGTCGAGGGTGATCTTGTCGAGGCAGTGCCGCCAGAAGGCGTTGTAGCCGTAGCAGAGATCGGTGTACCGGGCGCCGAACTTGCGGTTGACGAGCGAGCAGAGGGCCCAGTTGCCCAGTCTGCGAACGGTCGTCATGTCGTCCGTGCCGCCGCCGTTGGCGAAGCGGGAGCCCTTGGCGAAATCGGCACCCCCGACGAGGGCGGAGACGTACGAGACGATCTCCTGGCCGTCGGCCGAACCGTCCGCGTCGACCATCACGATGATGTCGCCGGTGCAGGCCGCGAAGCCGCTGATCAGCGCGTCGCCCTTGCCTTTGCCGACCTGCTTGACCACCTTGACGTCCGGCCGCACTTCACGGGCGACGTCCACCGTGTTGTCCGTGGAATTTCCGTCGACGAGGACGACTTCGTGAATCCATTCCGGCAGTGTCTTGAGCACGTACGGAAGATTTTCGGCTTCGTTCATCGCGGGAATGACAACGCTCACCGGCGGAGTGATCGCCAGATGTGAGGTGATGGCCCGGTACTGGGCGGCTATTCGACTCGGCTCGGTCATTTCTTGGCCCGAGACGGATGGGCGCAGGAACGAGCTCATGGGTCTGGTTTCCCTCTCGTCCGGTGGGCCGCCCACCCCTTGGGCGGTCCGATGGTGTGTCCGGTTCGAAAGGGGGGTTCTCGCCGTCCCGCACAGAACGATCACCTTTCGGGATCGGCGAGTTGGCATGTCTGGCCGCGCGGTACCCGCGACTCGGCGCACGTTCGAACACCGAGCACGGCACCCCCCTACCGCGCCCCGCCCCGGGACCATCAGCGACGCTAGAGCCCTCCCCTGAGCCGCTTTGCGTGATGGATCGGTGCGGGTGAGATGTACGACGGTATTGATGAATGGGACTGTATGGCAAGTCCCGGTTCTGTGGCCCGCTTTTCCGTAGTTTGGCGAAGCTTCGACGGTCAGATGTGCAACCGTCCCGATCGGATTCGGTCAATCCGTTTGCATGCAGAGAACAGTGATGCGGGATCAGGCTTCTGTGTTTTGTTGTGTGAATGTGTCGTGTTCTCGGTCGGCCATTCAGCGGTACCGGAGGCTCCGCTTCCCGCCCCCTTCCGGCCACCCGTCGGCCGCCTGTCGTCCATGGCTGGAAGTGGACGGTCGCTGACGGAGGATCGGGTGACGTTCATCCCCAGTTTTGACATGAACACTTCCGGCGCGGCGGATCCGATGCTACTACCTGGTAGCGCAGAGATCCTGCTAAAGGGAGGTTCCATGAGACTGTCCCGTTTTGCCGCCGTATCGTCCTCGCTCCTGCTCGGTGCCGTCCTCGCCCTCACCGGGGTGGGCGCCGCCCAGGCCGCCGAGACCGCCGCAGTCGACTATGTGGCCCTTGGTGACTCGTACTCCTCCGGTGTCGGCTCGGGGAGTTACGACAGCGCCAGCGGAGACTGCAAGCGCTCCACGAAGGCGTATCCGGTGCTGTGGAAGAACGCGAACGCCCCCTCCTCCTTCGCGTTCACCGCCTGCTCGGGCGCCCGAACGGGTGATGTGACCGCGAATCAGCTCGGTCCGCTCTCCTCCGCCACCGACCTGGTCTCCCTCACGATCGGGGGAAATGACGCCGGTTTCGCCGACGTCATGACGACCTGTGTGCTGCAGTCCGAAGCCACCTGTATCAGCCGGGTGAATCAGGCCAAGAGCTACGTCGACACGACGCTGCCCGGCAAGCTCGACTCCGTCTACACGGCGATCAGGAACAAGGCGCCCGCCGCCCGCGTGGTCGTCCTCGGCTACCCGCGCTTCTACCAGCTGGGCGGCAGCTGCGTCGCGGGCCTGAGCGAGGCCGAGCGCAGCGCCATCAACGGAGCCTCCGACTACCTCAACGCCGCCGTGGCCAAGCGTGCGGCCGACCACGGCTACGCCTTCTCCAGCGTCGTCCCGGCGTTCACCGGACACGAGATCTGCTCCGGCTCGGCCTGGCTGCACAGCGTCAACTGGCTCAACATCGGGGAGTCCTACCACCCGACGGCCGCCGGTCAGTCCGGCGGCTACATGCCCAGCTTCAGGAACGCGGTGTAACCGGACCGCCGCCCGCGCCGTCCGTGGCGCCGGGGCCGGCCGGAGCGGTGCTCGTGACACCGCCCGGCCCGGGCCCGGCGCCTCGTTCGCCGTCCCGGACCAGGTGGTACGCCAGTGCTCCCGCGATGAGCAGCGCGCCGATCACTCCGGCGAGCAGGACGTGGGCGCGCCGGGGCGACGTCGACCGCGGGGCCTCCGGCGCCGAACTCGACGGTGTCGCGGAGGCGTTGCCGTGAGGACTCCCGATCCGCGCGGCCGGCTCGCCCCCCGCCTGAGCGGCGGACGTCCCGGTGGACGGTGACGCCGGGGCCGGGGGTGCCTCCGGCCGGGCGGGCCGCGCCCCGCCCGTCGCCACCCGCCGCAGTTCCCGCTCGACCTGGTCCGCCGTCAGGAGGCGCTCCGGAGCCTCGGCCGACAGCTCCTCGACGAGGGTGCGGAGTTCCCCCGCCCGGTCGTCCTTCGCGGGCAGCGGCGACGGCCGTGCGGACATCGTCGCGTCGAGCAGCGTCCCCAGGGCGCGCAGCTCCGCCGCCGGCCCCGGGTCGTCCTCCGGAGCCGTACCGAAGCCGGTCACGACGATCCGCCCGTCGTTGGCGAGGAGGACGTGCTCGGGATCCACCTCCCGGTGCGGGACGCCGGCCTCCCGGGCCGCCCGCAGCCCGGCCAGGACCTCCGCCCCGACGAGGGCGGCCTCGCGCGGCGGCAGCGGCCCGGCCGCCTCCAGGGTGTCGGCGAGGCTGAGACCCCGGACGAGCTCCATGACGACCCAGGGCCGGCCGTCCTCCGTGGCGACGCCGAGGACCCGTACGGCAGCGGGATGGGAGATCCGGGCGGCCGCCCGGGCCTCGCGCTCGCGCCGCGCGTACAGAAGGGGCACCTCGTCCGCCGGAAGCCCGTCCGGGGCCCGGAGCTCCTTGAGGGCCACCTCGTGGCGGCCCGTCTCGTCGAGGGCGCGCCAGACGGTGCCCGTCGCCCCTTCGGCGAGCACGTCCAGAAGCCGGTAACGACCCGCGATCACCGTCATGGATCCACGGTAGCCGAGGGGTGTCCTCCCGGCCCCGGTCCGGCGCCGCCGCGGTGTCCGCTCCGCGCGCCGCCCGAGTCGAACGATCTTGGTGGTGGAGATCACACCGGTCCGGGTGCGCGGGGAGGCGGGTCCGGAGGGCAGGATGGTTCGTGACGGTTCGGCAGGTGTTCGAAATCCTGTCCAACTCGCCCTGGAATCAGATGGATTCGGACGGTGACCGTCAACCCCCGTACGAGTGCCGTGAATCCCGTCGCCGGGATACACGGGTGTCACCGCGGGGCGATAGGGTTAACCTGCCCTGGGTCGGGTGCCCTTGTACGGGTGGGGAGTGACATGGAACAGATAGCAATGCGCAGCAGGCCGCGAGTGCCTGCCATCACCTGCGGGAGCAGTGCGACGAGTTCGCGGCTCGACCGTCATCTCGCGGTGCTCGGCGGTCCCGCCGTGCCCCAGCGGGAGGTGGCCGAGGCGACGCTGCTGATGCGTGAACTGACGTCGCGTACGCCCGAGGTTCCGGTGCACGGTCACCGCAGCCGCAGCGCGCGGGTCTCGCTCTTCGCCCCGCTCCGCCGCCTCCGCCGCTCCCTCTTCGGAACGCGCCACTAGGAGCCGGGCGCACCGGGCCGAGCAACCCCGAGGTTCCCGCCCGCTTCCGCCCGGTCGCCTTCACGACTCCGACCGCACGACTGCCTGACCGCACGACTGCCACGTCGCCGGACGTGTCCCCGCCCGTCCGGCGCTCAGTCGTACCCGGCCGCGGGCCCGACCCGGCCGCGGGCCCGACCCGGCCGCGGGCCCGGCCTGACGAGTGACCTCCGACCCCTGAGTGACCTCCGACCCCCGAGGGGCACCCGCCCCGTGCGCGATTGGCCGACCCCGCGAGGTGCCCGATCCCGCGAGGTGCCCGACCGCGCGAGAGACGCCCGCCCGACCGCGCGAGCGGAGCCGGGCCCCCGCGAGCGGAGCCGGGGTCCTCGCGCCCTCAGGCGATCACCCCCGCGCCCCGCAGCTCCTTCACCTCCTCCTCCGGCACCCCGAGCTCCCCGAGGACCTCGTCCGTGTCCTGCCCGAGGGCGGGGATCCGGTCCATCCGCGGCTCCGGCGCGTCCGGGAACACGATCGGCGGCAGCAGCGAACGCAGCGGCCCGACCTGCGACTCGACCGCGCGCCAGCGGTCACGGGCCGTCAGCTGCGGATGGTCCGCGAGCTCCGCGACCGAGTTGAGCCGGGCGCAGGCGATGCCCGCCGCGTCGAGCCGGGCCAGCGCCTCGGGCGCCGTCAGCGGGGCCAGCGCCGCCGCGACCACCGCGTCCGTCGCCGCCCGGCCCGCCACCCGCGCCGTGTTCGTCGCGAAGTCCGGGGCGTCGGCGAGGTCGGGCCGGCCGAGGACCTGCTCGGCGAGCCGCCGCCACTCCCGGTCGTTCTGCACGGAGAGCAGCACCAGGCCGCCGTCCGCCGTCGGATAGGCGTCGTACGGAGCGATCACCGCGTGTGCGAGCCCCGTTCGCGCCGGGGGCGTACCCCCATGCATGCCGTAATGCAACGGGTGCCCCATCCACTCGGCGAGCGAGTCGAGCAGGGAGACCTCCACGGGGCCGCCGCGGCCGGTCGTGCCGCGCCGTACGAGCGCGGCGAGGACGCCGGAGAAGGCGTACATCCCGGCGGCGATGTCCGCCGCCGGGATCCCGGACTTGACCGGCCGCTCCGGCGTCCCGGTCACCGATACCAGGCCCGCCTCGCACTGGACGAGCATGTCGTACGCCCGCTTGTGCGCGTACGGCCCCTCCGCTCCGTACCCGGAGACGTCCACCGCGATCAGCCGCGGGTGCGCGGCGCAGAGCGTGGCCGCGTCGAGGCCGAGCCGAGCCGCCGCCCCCTGGGCGAGGTTCTGCACGAAGACGTCCGCGCCGGCCACCAGCCGCCGGACGAGGGCGAGACCGCGCGGGTCCTTGAGGTCGACCGCCACGGACTCCTTGCCCCGGTTGCACCACACGAAGTGCGAGGCGAGGCCCCGTGCGGCCGTGTCGTACCCCCGGGCGAAGTCCCCGCCGTCGGGGCGCTCGACCTTGACGACGCGGGCGCCGAGGTCGGCGAGTTGCCGGGTGGCGAAGGGGGCGGCGACGGCCTGCTCGACGGCGACGACCGTGATGCCTTCGAGGGGGAGTGGCTGAGTGCTCATGAAAGCCCTGCCTACCCTGCGGGGCCTGTCCTTGTCACCAGGGGACATGTCACCCCCCGGGGTGGGGCGGGGATCGTCAGCCCCGGGTGTAGCGGCGGACCGCGAGCGGGGCGAAGAGGGCGATCAGGCCGAGCGACCAGAGCAGCGCCCCGGCGACCGGGTGGGCCACCGGCCAGGCCGCGTCCGCCGGGACGGGCGCGTTGCCGAAGAGGACCCGTACCGCCGTCGTGACCGCCGAGATCGGGTTCCACTCGGCGACCGTGCGCAGCCACCCCGGCAGGTTGCCGGTCGGGATGTACGCGTTGGAGAGCAGCGGCAGCATGAAGGTGGCGCTGCCGAGCTGGCCCGCCGCCTCCTCGCTCTTCGAGGCGAGGCCGAGCAGGATGCCCACCCAGGTCGTCGCGAAGCGGAAGAGCAGCAGCAGACCGAAGGCGCCCAGGGCCTCCGGCGCGCCTCCCTCGACCCGCCAGCCCATGGCGAGTCCGACCAGGAGCAGCGGCACGGTGCCGACGGCGCTGGTCACGAGGTCGGCGAGGGCCTGCCCGAGCGGGACGGCGGACCGGCTCACGGGCATGGTGCGGAAGCGGTCCATGACACCGCGGTGGGCGTCCTGGGCGGCCTGGAACATGCCGGTCATCAGGCCCCCGGCCGCCGTCGCGACGAGCAGGCCCGGCACGAGGTGGGACCGGTACTCCGCGCCCGGCACGGCGAGCGCGCTGCCGAACACGTACCCGAAGAACAGCAGGAACACGATCGGCATCGTCTGGGTCATCACGGTGATCGCCGGCGCGTGCCGGATGCGCAGGAGGTGACGGCCGAGGACGGCCGTTCCGTCCTGGAGGAGCGCGGTGCTCACCGGGCGCGTTCCCTGCTCCTGGACGAGAGCGGTGCTCATGCGGCGAGTTCCTTCCGGTCGGTGAGGCGCAGGAACACCTCGTCGAGGGTGGGCGGGCGCAGTGAGGCGTCGACGAGGAGGACCCCGGCCGCGTCGACCTCGCGGACGATCCGGGGGAGGGTGAGCGTGCCGTCCGTGGTCACCGCGCCGACCGTGCGGTGCCCGGCGTCCAGGACCGGGGCCGAACCGGTCAGGCGGTCGAGGACGGCCGCGGCCGCTTCGAGGGCCGAGGGGTCGGCGACGACCACCTCGGCGTAGCTGCCGACGAGCGCCTTGAGTTCGGCCGGGCTGCCGCGCTGGGCCGCGCGACCCCCGTCGATCAGGACGATGTCGTCGGCGAGCCGGTCCGCCTCCTCCAGGTACTGCGTGGTCAGCAGCACCGTGGTGCCCCGGGACGCCAACCCCCGTACGGCGTCCCAGATCCCGTTGCGGCTGTACGGGTCGAGCCCGGTCGTCGGTTCGTCGAGGAAGAGGACCCGCGGCGGTACGAGCAGGCTCGCGGCCAGGTCCAGCCGGCGCCGCATGCCGCCGGAGTAGGTGCGGGCGGGGCGCCCGGCCGCCGCCGCGAGGCCGAACTGCTCCAGGAGTTCGTCGGCGCGGGCGCGCGGGGCGCGCAGCAGCCGCGCGAACAGCCGCAGGTTCTCGGCGCCGGTCAGGTCCCCGTCGACGGAGGCGTACTGCCCGGTGACCGCGATCCGCTTCCGTACCCCCGCCGGATCGCGCACCACGTCGTGGCCGGCCACCCGCGCGCTGCCCGCGTCGGGCTTCACCAGGGTCGTCAGGACGCGGACGGCCGTTGTCTTGCCGGCGCCGTTGGGGCCGAGGACGCCGCAGACCGAGCCCTCGGGGACGGCGAGGTCGAGGCCGCGGAGGGCGTGGACCTCGCCGTACCGCTTCTGCAGACCCTCACTAAGTACAGCGTACGTAGTCGTCATGGCGCGACCATACCGCACTACGTACGGCGTACGTAACTACGATGGGAGCGAGGTGATGATCCATGGCGGGCCGAGCGGCCGAACCGGAAGTGATCTGGGCGCGGCCCGAACGCGCGGGCCGAGGCCCGAAACCGGCGTACAGCCGGCGGGACATCGTGGACGCCGCCGTGCGCATCGCCGACACGGACGGCATCGACGCGGTCTCCATGCGGCGGATCGCCGCCGAGATCGGCTGCGGCACCATGTCGCTCTACAACTACGTCCCCCGCAAGGAGGACCTGTACGAGCTGATGGTCGACGCGGTCAGCGGCGAGTACGCGCTCCCCGAGGAACCCAGCGGCGACTGGCGCGCCGACATGACCGGGATCGCGTACCAGAGCCGCGCGATCATGTACCGGCACCCCTGGCTGGCCCGGGTGATGACCACCGCCTACGGATTCAGCCCCAACGCCCTGCGCTTCCTGGAGTGGTGCCTCGGCTGCCTCGTCCCGCTCGACGTCCCCCCGGGGCTGAAGATGCAGCTGATCGCCATGGTCAACGGCACGGTGATGGCGACCGTCGCCAACGAACAGGCCATCGCCGAACGGGCCCGCGGACTTCCCTGGTCGGAGGAGGAGGAACAGGCGGTGCGCGGCGCCTACCTCATGGGGCAGGTCGCGAGCGGGAGGTACCCGCACCTCGCGGGACTGCTCGCCGAGGCCCCCGCCGCCCCCGTCGACCCGGACGAGATCTTCGCCCTGACCATCGGACGCCTCCTCGACTCGTTCGCGCCGCCGGAGGGCCCCGTCACAGCAGCATGAACTGGCCCTCCGGGCCCTCCTCCTGATGGTCGAGGACCGAGGCGGGGCGGCGGGACCCGGCCGGCGGCGGCAGGACACCCGCCGCCCGCAGTTCCTCCCGGCCCACGGATCCGGCCGCCTCCGGTGCGAGGGCCGCCGAGGCGAGGGCCGCCCGATCCGGCTCCCGTGCGCCGAGCAGCGCCAGCACGGTCACCAGGTCGAGCAGCTCCGACGTCCACTCCTGCGGCCAGGCCGCCGGCCCGATCGCGTCCAGCGACCCGGGCTCCACCGGGGCGGTCCGGTGAGCGAACCACTGCTCCAGGACCCGCGCCCCGCCGACGCTGAACTCCCAGGCCTCCGCCGGTACGGGCGAGACGCGCCCCCCGTCGAGGCACAGGGCCTCGTCGGCCGCCTCGTACGTCAACGTCCCGGGACGCGCCGGCACCGCGGCCCGCACGTACGGACGGCGCCCGCCCGGCAGCCGGGGCTTCGTCCCGCTCAGCGCACCCCGCGCCTGGATGTCGACGAGCTCCCGGCCGAGCGCCACGCCCGCCGCCCAGACCTCCGGGTCCCCGGGAAGGGGCACCCGGCACCCGGCGGGGGAGGGGAGGGCCGCCGCCACGGTCCACGCGAGCCACTCCAGGACGCCGACCTCGTGCCCGTACCGCTCGCCGAGGAAGCCGAGGAGGCCGGGGGCGAGGTTCGGCTCCATGCCCCCCGGGCGCCGGAACAGCGGACGGATCCGGCCGGGTCGCCCCGCGGGGGAGCGGCCCTCGGGCAGCGCGGCCGTCACCAGGAGCGCGGGGCCGGCCGCACCGGGCACGTACCCCTGCTCGACGGCGAAGAGCTGCGGCTCGCCGGCCACCCGCCACAGCTCCGGCCGTGCGGCGTCGATCAGCCGGTGGTCGGGCAGCAGCAGTTGCTCGTCGAACGGCCCCCGCGCGACCCGTACCGGCTCCGGGCACGGTCCCGGCTCCCGGGCCCAGCGCACGGTCCCGGTCCGCTGACCCGGCAGCGCGGCCACCGCACTCGACGGGGTCCGCGCCCGGCTGGGGCGGAACAGGGCCTCGCGCTCGGCCCCTTCGGCGGCCGCCAGGCGGTCCCAGCGGGACCGCAGCGTCCGCGCGTCCGGCGCCACGATCCACGAGCGGCCGAAGCGCAGTGGGGCGACGGACCACGGCATGAGGTCGTCGAGGAGGGGGAGGTCGGCGACGGACTGCGCGTCGGCGAGGGGAGGCAGATCGGCGTTGTTCGCTCCGGGGGCTTCCGTCACGCCCCGCATGCTAACGACCGCCGTCCGTGGGTCTCCACTGTCCGGAGACCCCGGCCTCCGGCCGACGGGCCTCGACCGTGACCGTCGGTGTGCTCCGGTCGTCAGCGTCGGCGTCGTCAGCGGGCTTCGGCGAGGACCGTCACCGGGCTTCGGCCGTGACCGTCACTGGGCTTCGGCCGTGACCGTCACTGGGCCTCGACCGTGACCGTGAAGGAGAAGCGGTCGCCCCGGTACCGGATGCGCGCCACGTCGACGACCCTGCCCGCCTCGTCGTAGGTCACCCCGGTGTAGTGGAGGATCGGCGACAGGAGCGGCACATCAAGGAGCGCCGCCGTCTCCGGGTCGGCGAGACGGGCCTCGACCGTGTCCGTGATGCGGCTGATCCGCACCCCGACGACGTCCCGCAGCACCTTCGTCATCGGCCAGCGCTCCAGATCGGCCGGGTCGATCGCGGCCGCGAGCTCGGGACGCACCGCGTTCTCCGCCCAGTTGGTCGGCTCGCCGCTCTCCCCGTCGCGGCGCAGCCGCCGGTACGCCACGATCTCCGTGAGGTCGGGGAAGTGTTCGGCGAGCTCACCCGGCACCGCCTCGCTGCCGTGACCGAGGACCGTCGTCCGCTCGCCCGACTGCTGGGCCACGATCGCGTCGATCGAGCCGAGCAGCCGGCGCGGGGTGGAGCGCCGGGCGCCCGGCTCGATGAAGGTCCCGCGCCGCCGGTGCCGGCTGATCAGGCCCTCCTCCTCGAGTTCCTTGAGGGCCTGGCGCATCGTGAGCACACTGACGCCGTAGTGCGCCGCGAGCTGCTCCTCGGTGGGTAGCCGGAGCGAGGCGTCGGGCGTGCGGCCCAGTATCGAGGCGCGCAGCGACTGCGAGACCTGATACCAGAGCGGCAGCTTGCGGTTCAGGACCAGCGAGTCGGGTGCGAAGGCGGTCACGGGTTCTCCGTACGAAGGCTACGGGCGTACGGCCGAGACACTACGGCCGAAAGTGGCGCTCCAGACCCTGCCATACGTCGTCGTACCCCTTCTGCAGGTGGTCGGCGCCCGCGGCCTGCGGGGTCGCGGTCACCGGCCAGCGGGTCTCGAACATGAAGGCGAGACCGTCGTCGATCTTCTGCGGCTTCAGCTCGGCGGCGCTCGCCCGGTCGAAGGTCTCCCGGTCGGGGCCGTGCGCGGACATCATGTTGTGCAGCGAGCCGCCGCCCGGCACGAAGCCCTCCGCCTTCGCGTCGTACGCGCCCTCGATGAGGCCCATGTACTCGCTCATCACGTTGCGGTGGAAGTACGGAGGTCGGAAGGTGTCCTCGCCGACCAGCCAGCGCGGGGCGAAGACCACGAAGTCCACGCTCGCGAGCCCCGGGGTGTCGGAGGGCGAGGTGAGGACCGTGAAGATCGACGGGTCGGGGTGGTCGTACGAGATCGTCCCGATGACATTGAAACGGTGCAGGTCGTAGACGTACGGGGTGTGGTTGCCGTGCCAGGCGACGACATCGAGCGGCGAGTGGCCGTAGGTCGCCGACCAGAGGTTGCCGCAGTACTTGTTGACCACCTCGACCGGACCCTCGACGTCCTCGTAGGCGGCGACCGGGGCGCGGAAGTCACGGGCGTTGGCGAGGCCGTTGGCGCCGATCGGGCCGAGGTCGGGGAGCTGGAACGGAGCCCCGTAGTTCTCGCAGACGTAGCCGCGGGCGGTCTCCTCCAGCAGGTCCACGCGGAAGCGGACCCCACGGGGGATCAGCGCCGTCTCGCCGGGGTGGACGGCCAGCAGGCCCAGCTCGGTGCGGAGGAGCAGGCCGCCGCGCTCCGGGACGATCAGCAGCTCGCCGTCCGCGTTGCCGAAGACCCGCTCCATGGAGGCGTTCGCGTGGTACAGGTGCACGGCCATGCCGGCCCGCTGGGTCGCGTCGCCGTTGCCGCCGAGGGTCCACAGGCCGGCCAGCCAGTCGGTACCGGGAGCCGGGTCGGGCAGCGGGTTCCAGCGCAGCCGGTTGGGGTCGGGAACGGTCTGGTCGAAGGGCGCGGAGCGGACGTCGCCGTTGTCGATCCGGGTGAACGGCGGGTGCGCCGCGGAGGGGCGGATCCGGTAGAGCCACGAGCGGCGGTTGTGCGCCCGCGGCTCGGTGAACGCACTGCCGCTGAGCTGCTCGGCGTAGAGGCCGAGGGGCGCCCGCTGCGGCGAGTTGCGGCCGTGCGGCAGTGCGCCGGGGATCGCCTCCGAGCTGTGCTCGTTGCCGAAACCGGTGCTGTAGCCGAGCGCCTCGGCCGTCTTCCCGGCCTGCTCGCGCCTCTCGGCCTGCTCCGTGGTCATCGCCCGCTCCTGTCCTGAGCCCACAAGGGAAGCCCATCAAGGGAATCCTATGCATGACCGTAGGATTCCGCGCGTCCCGCGTCAACGGGGCATCGGGAGTCGGTGGCCGAAACGGGATGCCGACCCGGCTTCCGGCGCCGGACGCCCCGGAAATCAGGTGCTGCGCGAGGGGGTCAAAAAAGATGAACAATCCTCTACTCTCACGCGCATGTCCTGGACCCGAAGGTTCGTCCTCGCGCTCTCGGTCGTGCTCGCGGCTCTCGCCGCGGCCCTGCTCACCGCCCCCGGGGCCCAGGCCCACGAGGAGCGGCCCGTCACCTTCCCCGACGGCTCCGGCACCGTGCCGAAGCTCCGCACCGGAGAACCCGACCTCCTCGTCTGCAAGACCGACCGGACCGCGTTCGAAAGCCGGATCTCCCGGTTCCCGGCCCCCCTCAAGGCCCGCAACCGCACCCTCTACGAGCGCTGCGCCCGCGAGGGCTACCGCCACCTCCAGCAGGCCGTCGACGCCGTCGACCGGCCCGGCCTGACCATCGCGATCCTCCCCGGCCTGTACGAGGAGGAGCCCTCGCTGCCCCCGCCCACCGGAGCCTGCGCCACCCTCGACGCGCCCACGTCCTCGCTCGGCTACCAGATCCTCAGCTACGAGCAGCAGCGGCAGTGCCCGCACAACCAGAACCTCGTCGCCGTCCTCGGCAAGAAGGACCTCCAGATCGAGGGCACCGGAGCCTCCCGCCTCGACGTCGTCATCGACGCCAAGTACCGCAAGCTCAACGCACTGCGGGCCGATGGCACCGACGGCGTCTACTTCCGCAACTTCACCGCCCAGCGCACCACGTTCAACTCGCTGTACGTGCTCGCCGCCGACGGCTTCGTCATCGACGACGTCCTCACCCGCTGGAACGACGAATACGGCTTCCTCACCTTCGCCTCCGACCACGGGCTCTACAAGAACTGCGAGTCCTACGGCAACGGCGACTCCGGCATCTACCCCGGATCTGCCTCCGACATCAACGACGGCCGCGGCTACGACGTCCCCCGCTACTCCATCGAGATCACCGGCTGCCGCAGCCACCACAACATGGTCGGCTACTCCGGCACCGCCGGAGACTCCGTCTGGGTCCACGACAACGAGTTCGACCACAACATGGGCGGCGCCTCCATGGACTCCGCCTTCCCCGGTCACCCCGGACTCCCGCAGAACCACGCCCGCTTCGAGCGCAACCTGATCCACGACAACAACCAGAACTACTACCGGTACGTCGCCGACGGCACCTGCGCCAAACCGCCGGTCGAGCGCGGCTACGAACAGGGCGTCGTCTGCCCCCAGATCTCCATGCCCCCCGGCACCGGCATCATCACCGCAGGCGGCAACTGGAACCTCTACGAGGACAACTGGGTCTACGGCCACCAGCGCACCGCCTTCTACCTCAACGCCGTCCCCGCCTTCATCCGCGGCGAGTCCGCCTGGGGCAAGCAGACCGACACCTCCCACCACAACCGCTACGCCGGCAACCACCTCGGCGTCGACAAGGCCGGCACCGCCCGCCCCAACCGCACCGACGTCTGGTGGGACGGCCAGGGCGGCGGCAACTGCTGGCAGCCCGACACCGGCGCCGCCAGCCCCGGCGCCCTGCCCGACTGCGGGGCGCGCCGCGGCGACGTCTCCGGCGGCACCGACCGGCTCATCGGCGAACCCGTCAAACTCGCCCAGCTCCTCGTCTGCGCCGACTACAACGTCCAGGCGCGCCGCCTCCCGGCAGGCTGCGACTGGTACGGCGCCCGCGGCCTCCAGCGCGTCGAGACCCAACTCGCCCTCGGCAGCTCCCTCGTCCTCGCCCTGGCCGGTCTCGCCCTCTGGTGGCGCCGCCTGCGCGGCAACCGCCTCGCGGGCGCCGCCACCCTCATCGGCCTCGCGGGCCTCGCCCTCGACGTCGCCGGTTCGACCCTCGCCCTCACCCCGACCGCCGTGCCGGCCCTCGCGCTGCTCCTCACCGGCCTCTGGTGGACCCTCCTCGGCCTCGCCCTGCGCCCCACCCGCCCGGTGCTCGCCTGGACCACTGTGACCCTCGGCGCCCTCACCCTCCTCGACGCCTTCGACAAGGCGATCCTGATGGTCCCCGGCATCCCCCTGAGCCCCGCCTGGCTCCGCCTGCTGCTGGGCGTCATCTGGGTGCTGTGGGCGGTCGTGGCCGCAGGAGCCCGCGGGCCTGCCCCGGCGGACCCGACAGCCGCGGACCCGGCCCGGACGGACGTGACCACGGCGGACCCGGGCCCGGCCGCCACGACCGCCGCCGACCCGGCCCGGACGGACGCGGCACCGGATCCCGATCCCGATCCCGAGGCGGGCCGACAGGTGGGCGCGACCTCAAGCGCCGCCCCCGGCAAGGCCTCCGGCACGGCTCCCGGCGCCGCCCCCGGCAAGGCTCCCGGCGCGGCCCCCGGCACCGCCCCCGGCGCTGACCCCGGCACCGCCCCCGGCGCGGGCGTCACCCCGGCCGAGAACCGGCCGCACGGCGAGGCCACGGCATGAGGCGGCCCCGCGTCGGCGTCACCCGCCCGCCCCTCGTCGCGGCCCTGGCCGCCGTCCTGACCGCCACCCTGCTCCTCACCGGCTGCGGCGGCCGGGCCACCACCCACCACAAGCCCGGCACCACCCACGAGGAGGCCACCGGCGGCACCGGCACCCTGCTCGCCGCGCGGGACGAGAGCGGGCACCGGCTCCGCGAACTCCCCGCGGCGGAGGCGCCCACCGTCCGCGTCGAGACCCGCCCCGACACCGAGGGCGGCTGGAACGTCCACCTCACGGTGGAGAGGTTCCGCTTCACCCCCGACAGCACCGGCGGCGCGGCCCTCCCGGGTCGCGGCCACGCCCGCCTCCTGATCGACGGCCGCGAGGCCGGCCGTCTCTACGGCCCGTGGGGCTACGTACCGGCCGGCACCCGTACCCTCACCGTCCGCCTCCACGCCGACGACCACACCGCCTGGGCCGTCGCCGGCGCCCCCGTCCAGACCACCGTCCGCCTGGACGGGGCCGCACCCCCGAGCCCGGCACCGAAACCCCGGCCGACCGCCACCGGACGCACCGTCGACATCACCGTCTCCGGATCGACCGTCCAACCACCCCCCTCCCGCGTCGAGTTGAAGAAGGGCGAAAGCCTCACCCTCCGTGTCACCAGCGACCGCGCCGACACCCTTCACGTGCACGGCTACGACCGCGAACTCCCCCTCTCTCCCGGCACGCCCGCCACCCTCACCCTCACCGCGGACCGCACCGGCCTCTTCGAGGTCGAGACCCATGAGTCAGGACTCCTGCTGACCCAACTCGTCGTCCGATGACCGGGGCGCTCACCCCGGCCGCCGCGCTCGCCCACGCCCAGGTCCACGCCCTCACCCCCGAGTCCGGCCCCGGTCTCGGCCTTCCGCTCGCCCACGGCGTGGGCTCCCGGCACGACCTCCCCCTCTCGCCCTTCTACGCCTACGCGGGCGCCTTCGCCGCGCTCCTCATCTCCTTTCTCGCCCTCGGGCTGCTCTGGTCCTCCTCCCGCTTCCGCGGCGACCTGTCGGGCCGCCCGCTCCCCGCCGCTCTCCAACGGGTCGCCGACGCCCCCGCCACCCGCACCGCGCTCCGCCTGCTCGGCGGCGCCGCCGCCCTCGTCTTCCTCCTGCACCTCCTTCTCGGGCCGGACGACCCCGACCGCAACCCCGCGCCCGGCGCCCTCTACGTCCTCCTCTGGGTCGGACTCGTCCCCGCCTCCCTCCTCCTCGGCCCCGTCTGGCGCCTCCTCAACCCCCTGCGCGCCGTCCACGCCCTGCACCCGCCGCGGAACCCCCGTCCGCTGCCCGCCGCCGTCGGCATCCGCCCGGCCGCCCTCGGGCTCCTCCTCTTCACCTGGCTCGAACTCGTCGCCCCCGACAACACCTCCACCACCACCCTCCTGACCGCCCTCGCCCTCCTCGCCGCCGTCCAGCTCGTCGGCGCCGCCCGCTACGGCGACCGATGGTTCGCCCACGCCGACCCCTTCGAGGTGTACTCCTCCCTTCTCGCCCGGCTCTCCCCGCTCGGCCGCCGCGCCGACGGCCGGCTCGTCCTCCGCTCCCCCTTCCACGGCCTCGACGCCACCCCACAGACCCCCGGTCTCGTCGCCACCGTCTGCGTCCTCCTCGGCTCCACCGCCTACGACGGCCTCTCCGACAACCCCCGCTGGATCACCGCCCTCCAGACCTCGCCCCTCGGCCCCGTCCCCACCGCCACGCTCGGCCTGCTCGCCGCCGTCGCCCTCGTCGCCGCCTGCTACGGACTCTGCGCGGGCGCCCTCCGCCTGATGAACCGCACCCTCACCACCCCGCTCACCTCCTTCGCCCACTCGCTCCTGCCCATCGCCCTCGGCTATCTCGTCGCCCACTACTTCTCGCTCTTCGTCACCGAAGGACCACGTACAGTCATGATGGCAGGGGGCACTGACAACGCCCTCGCGCCCGCCCCGTTCCTGGGCCCCGGGGGCCTGGCGACGCTTCAGGTCGCCGCGATCGTCACCGGCCACGTCCTCGGTGTCGTCGCCGCCCACGACCGGTCCGTGCGCCTCTTCCCGCCCGACCGCGCGGTCGCCGGCCAACTCCCGCTGTTCGCGCTGATGATCGCGTACACCCTCGGCGGCATCGGCCTGCTGATCGCCTGACCGGGCGCCCGCGCCGCCCCGCCGGACCCGGACCGCCCGGCCGCGCCGCCCCCGCCGAAATCGCTCCAGGATTTCCCTTGATCAAGGGGGTTGGCCTGTGGCTATGGTGATCCCCGCGCGCCGAGCGGGGTCCGACCAGCCCCCACGACGGCGCGCACATCACCGGCGGCCGGGGGAACAGTGCCGCCACGGGGAGGGATGGACCACCATGCCGCGACAACGATTCGCCATGCCCTGAGCGAGGCCCCTGCGGGCCCGCTCGGCTCCGGAACCGCCGCGTCCGCCCGACGCGTACCCGGAGCTCCTTCTCCCGACGGGCGCCCCCACCGTCCTCGTTCCGTACGAAGGATGCAGTTTTGCGTTCCAGACCAAGGATGTTCGCATCCGGACCGCGGTTCTCCGCGGTCCTCAGCCCACTGACCACCTCCGTGGTCGGCCTGGCGCTGCTCGGCGGCCTGGCCGTCCAGCCCGGCCTTCCCACCTCCCCGCGCATGGGCGCGGTCGGCAACGACTACGACTGGTACACCGACACCGCCGCGGAGCAACTGCGGCAGGACCAGTGCCTCATGGCCGAAGTGCTGCGCATGGGCGGGCCCGCCATGGCCGGCGTCGCCCAGGGCGGCCTCGACCTGTCGCCCGAGGCCCTTCGCACGGCCGCCGATCGCAAGTACTGGGAGGAGACTCCCCTCGCCACGGCCTTCGACAAGGACCGGGCCGCCGCCGACAAGGAACTGGCGGACATCTACGCTCTCCGCGAGAGCTGGAAGAAGCCGGTCTACGGACTGACGACCGTGGCCGGCATCAACGACGCCACCTTCCACTGGCCCCCCGGCGTCGGCGGCGGCGAGGACTTCCACACCCAGACCGGCCTGACCAAGTGGATCGCGGACCGGTTCTGGAAGGACGAGGGCGACTTCTACGTCGACCCCACCCCGAAGGCCGACGAGAAGACCCGCAAGGCCGTCACCGATCTCGGCGCCCCTCGCTACGGCAAGGCCCCCGATCCGCAGACCAGCACCGACTGGTACCGCGACGGCGCCGAGCACGCCGGCTTCGAGTGGCTGAAGGAGGCCACCTTCGAGCCCACCGGCGCGGACAACGCCCGCCTCTTCCTCGCCCAGGGCGGCTTCCCCCGTACGGGCCCCACGCCGGGCAGCCCCGAGTACCGCATCGCGGTCGAGGACCTCAAGACGCGCTTCTCGACCTGCGCGTGGCGCGACCCGATCGACCCGAACGGCGTCACCGGTCCCGCTGCCGCCGAGGCCGCCGCCGAGTGGCAGCGGGAGATCACCTCCCAGGCCACCCAGCGCAACCGCGTCGTGGACGCGAGCGAGGACGCCACCAAGGCGCTCGCGACCGGCTCCCGGGCGCTCGGCCAGATGCTCGGCCACTCGTGGGTCGCCGACCACCTCACCCGCTGGCAGGACTACTGGTCCGCGGGCGGCGTCGGCTGGATCGGAGACGCCGATTCCACGATCCAGTTGAAGGGCGCGGCGGGCAAGTGCCTGGAGGCACAGGGCGGCGCGACGGCCAACGGCACTCCCGTCCAGGTCTACACCTGCAACGGCTCGGCCGCGCAGCAGTGGCGGATGGAGGGTGACGACCACGGTCTGCACCTGCGCAACGCCAAGTCCATGTCGTGCCTCGACGTCTCCAACAACAGCTCGGCCGTCGGCGCGAAGATCCAGATCTACACGTGCAACAGCTCCGCGGCGCAGACCTGGGAGTACACGCCCCGCGCCACCACGCAGCTCAAGGGCGTCGGCTCCGGCAAGTGCCTGAACTTCCCGACGTACGACCTCGGCAAGGACGCGCTGCTCGCCACCTGTGCCGTCGCCGGTTCCCAGCAGGTCACCATCAAGCCGTCCGGCCAGAAGGGCGAGGTGCAGCCCAAGGCCCACCACGACCAGGCGGCCAAGGGCATCGCGGACGCCCGGGCGGGCGCCAAGGCGCAGCTCGCCGTCATCAAGCAGCAGGCCGCGGCGGCCAAGACGGCCGTGGCCGCCTCCGACGCCGCCGAGCAGGCCGCGTACGCCATCGCCGACAAGAACGGCGCCCCGCGCGGCCGCGGACTGCTGGTGGGTCTGCAGAAGGCACAGGTCACCAAGGGTGCCGCCGCCGCGCTCGACGCCATGGTGAAGGCCGGCGAGACCGCCGAGGCCGCCACCCGGGCGGCCGCGGCGGACAGCGAGACGATCACGCAGCGCGCGCTGGCGCAGGCCGCCCTGTCGAAGGCCGAGTTCCGCAAGGAGGCGGCCCGCGCCGCCGAGTGGCAGGCCAAGTCCGCGGCGGAAGGCGCCAAGTTCCAGCGCGACACCGCCAAGAGGGAGAAGGAGACCGCCGAGGCCAAGCTCGCCGTCGCCGTGCAGGCGGAGGCGGACGCCAAGGCGGCCGCCGCCGACGCCCACGCCCGCAGGCTCTCGGCGGAGGCGGAGGAGAAGACCGCCGAGAAGGAGAAGCTGACCGCCGTCGCCAAGCAGGGCGAGGCGGCCCAGCACCGCAGGAACGCCGAGGCGGAGGCGGTGAAGGCGGAGGACGCGAGGAAGCTCGCCGAGTCTTCCGAATCCACCGCCGTCCAGAAGAAGAACGACGCGGTGAAGGCCAAGGACAAGGCCCGCGAACTGCGGGACGACGCCTGGGCCGCCGAACAGCGGGCGGACGCCGCCCGTGCCAAGGCCGACGCGAAGGAGGCCTTCGCCCAGGCCCACGAGTCCGACGCCGCCGCCCAGGAGTCCCGGGCGGCCGCGGACGCCGCCGACACGCACGCGGACAACGCGGAGGCCGCCGCGGGCCGGGCCCGGGGCGAGGCGGACGCCGCGACGGCCGCCGCCGCCGAAGCAGACGCCGCCGCCACCCGCGCGGAGGCCGCCGCGAGCCGGGCCCGTGCCGACTCGGACGCCGCCCAGGCCGCCAAGCTCAAGTCCGAGGCGGCGGTGAAGACCGCGACCAGCGCCGTGGCCGACGCCCTCAAGGCATCACAGCGCGCCGCCGACGCGGCGAAGACCGCCGTGAAGCTCGCCGACGAGGCGGAGACCAGGGCGAAGGAGGCCAAGACCCACGCGGACGAGGCGAACAAGGAGGCGGAGAAGGCCCTGGCCGCCGCCGCCAAGGCCTCGGGCTTCGCCCACGTCACGGCCCAGGCCGCCGTGGACGCGGGGAACTCCGCCGCACAGGTCGCCCAGCCCGCCAACGACGCGATCCAGCTCGGTTCCCCGTATGTCACGACGGACTCCGCCGCAGGCCTGGTCGTACTGACCGGCCAGGCGTCGAAGACCATCGCCGAACAGCAGAAGGCCGTCGCCGACGCCCACGCCAAGAACGCGAAGGACGAGGCGGCCGCCGCCAAGGCCATCGCCGACGCGGCCACCGGCGAGGCCAAGCAGGCGTACGTGCACGCCGCCAACGCCGCCGGCTACGCGGCCGAGGCGCGCGGCTACGCCAAGGAGGCCCTCGGCTACGCGGGCGACGCCGCCCGTGCCGCGGCCAAGGCCGCCGAGTCCCTGGCCCGTACGGTCGAGTGGGACCGTCAGGCCGGTGAGGACGCCGCCGCCGCCGACAAGGCGGCCGGACGCGCGGAGGGCCATGCCAAGGCCGCCCGCGACTCCGCCGACCAGGCGGCTCTGGACGCCGAGGGCGCCCGGACCGCTGCTGCCGCCGCCGAGCAGTCCGCCAAGGACGCCCGCGCCGCGGCCGACCGTGCCGACGCCGCCGCAACCGAGGCCGAGGAAGCGGCCAAGGACGCGCTGAGGTACGCCAAGGAGGCGCAGGACGCGGCCGATTCCGCCGCCCGCAAGCAGGCCAACCAGCAGATCACGGACGGCGCGGGCACGGGCGGGGTCGGGGGCACCTTCTTCGTCGTCGACGAGGACACCCTCAAGATCACCGACTCCAAGCAGCAGAAGCCCTGCGTCCTCGAGCCGGGCTGGACGGGGTGCACCGTCACGTTCGACGTGACGTTCGACGTCGAGGTCGACTTCTTCCTGTGCACCAACCCCGAGGTGCTGGCGACCGAGACCGGCTGCCCGCCCGAGGACACCCTGCTTCTCGACCGGCAGCCGTTCAAGGGCCTGAAGAAGGAGGTCACCCGCTACTTCAGCAAGTGGGACCTCATCGAGGAGACCCTCGCCTACAAGATCCTCAAGGCCGTCCTGCTGCAGGACTTCATCGACTGCTGGAAGGGCAGCGCCGGCGGCTGCGCCTGGGCCGCGAGCAACTTCATCCCGGGCAAGGCGTTCACCAAGATCGGCGAGGCGATCACCGCCCTCCACGCCGCGATGAAGACGGGCATCGGCGTCGGCGACGCCTACCGGGCGCTCAAGGCCATCGAAGGCCTGGACCCCGCGACCCTCGCCAAGATCACCCAGCAGATGAACATCTACGAGGACGCCTTCACGTCCTGCGTGCGCAACAGCTTCCCGGGACACACCCCGGTGCTGATGGCGGACGGCACGCACCGGCCCATCAGCCAGGTGGCGATCGGCGACCTGGTGAAGGCCACGGACCCCTCCTCCGGGGAGCTGCGGACCCAGAAGGTCACAGCGACCTTCCGGCACGACACCGAGCGTCTGGTCGACATCACCCTCGCCGGCGACGGCAGGCTGACCAGCACCGTGGGCCACAAGTTCTTCGTGGCCGACCGCGGCTGGCGGACCGTATCCGAGCTCCGCGTCGGTGACCGCCTGCGGACCCCGGACGGCCTCGTCCGGGCCGTGACCGCCCTCCACGACCGTACGGGCCTGGCCCCCGCGAGGGTCTACGACCTCACGGTCGACGGCCCTCACACCTTCTTCGTACGCACCACGGGCGCGCGTCCGCAGGACGTGCTCGTCCACAACTGCCTGAACATCGTCGCGGACGAGGGCACGAACGGCGCTCACACCCTGGGCGAGCACGTCCTCGACGAGGAGGCGGCATGGGCGAAGGCCGCCAGGGACGGCATCGCGACGGTCTGGAACGACCAGGACACGGCGGTGAACTGCATCAACGAGGCCTTCCAGCAGTGGGTGCAGCGCAGCCCGAAGAACCTGGCGAAGCTCACGAAGTGGATCAACGAACAGCGCAAGCTGCCGAAGTCGCAGATCTTCGATCCCCGTTACGACCTCTTCCCCATCGAATGGGAGCTCCGGGGCAAGGGGTCGCTGGGCAAGGTCTACCGTGACGGGGCCTCGGCTCCGGTGGCGACCGGAAGCAAGGTGGTGATCAACATCAAGGCGGTGCGGGGCGGGTCCCACGCCGGCGATCCGGACCTGAGCGTCCCGGGTAACTTCGTGATCTACACCGCCTACCCGAAGTAGGGGGACGGGAGCCGGACAGAGGAAACAGGAGAAGGACACATGGCGCAGCCGCACCGGCATCTCGGCGTCGACATCGGGCTCAGCGGGCTCATCAAATGGATCCGCTACCCGCGGGTTCCGAGCGAGGCCGCAGGCCTGGACGTCGTCACGAGCGTGGCCGGCCGATTCGACGGGGCTTTCGCCCACCAGCTCCTGGGGGACTGCGTCGTCCTCCTGGACTCGCCCCTCACCAGCCGGGAGATCGAGGTCCTCTGGCTGGCCGGGACGTTCCGCGAGTTCGATCTGGAACGCCTCGGGATCGACGGCCGGGAGTGGCTGCGCGGGATCGCGGACATCTGCACCGACAGGATCCGCGCCGACGACCCCTCCTTCACCGACGCCGCCGCCCCGGTGGTGGACGACGCGGTGAGGGAGGCGGTCGCCGCCGAGGTCCGCTCGGTCGGACCCGCCCTGGAACAGGCCACGGCCCACCACTCCTACAGCCCGCTCGACGGCGTCGTCCCGGCCCTGCGGCGGGTCGTGGACCTCGAACCGGACCTGGGCTTCCGGCTGCTGCTCCGGGCCGTGAAGGGGTACTTCGTGCGGATCGGCGAAGCCCGGTACGAGCGGTACCTCGCACTCGGCGACGAGCTCGGCCTCGGTGAGGACGTCGTCGACGACGGCGACTTCAACATCTGGCCGGAGCTGGACGACTGACGCCCGGCGGACGCCCCGGACACGACCGGGGCGTCCACGGGCCGCCCGGGCCGGTTCCTCCATCGCGCCGGGCGGCCGTTCCCTCCGTCGCGCCGGGTGGGGGGCCACCGTCGCGCCGGGTGGGGGCCACAGTCGCGCCGGGTGGGGCCACCGTCGTGCCGGGTGGGGGTCACCGTCGCGCCGGATCGGGTTCGCGGGGCCGCCCGGCGTCGTCTCCACCGCCTTCCGGCCGTTCTCGCGGGCCGCCCGGGCCGTGGAATCCGCCGGAGGAACGGCATCATGGACCCCGTGCCCCAGTCCCACGCCCAGATCCCGTCCACGCTGCGCCGGGCCCCCGTGCAGCAGCGGAGCGCCGAGCGGCTCGCCCGGATCCTCGACACCTGCGCCGAACTGCTCGACGAGACCGGCTACGAACAGCTGAGCACCCGTGCCGTCGCAGCCCGCGCGGGAGTCCCCATCGGCTCCGTCTACCGCTTCTTCGACAACAAGCGGGCCATGGTCGCCGCGCTCGCCCACCGGAACCTCGACCGGTACGCCGAGCGGATCGCCGCCCACCTCGACGCCACCGCGGACCCCGACCCCCACGCGGCGATCGACGGTGTCCTCGACGAGTTCATCGCCATGAAGCGGACCGTCCCCGGCTTCGCCCTCGTCGACTTCGGCGTGCCCGCCGCAGAGGAGGCCGGCGAGGACCCCAACGGCCTGGTCGCCGAGCGGATCTGCGAGCTGCTCGCCGCCCACCTCGGCCGGCCCGCCGACGAGACGCTGCGACGCAAGGTCAGGGTCGGCGTCGAGACCGCCGACACCCTCGTCCGGCTCGCCTTCCGCACCGCCCCCGAGGGCGACCCGGCCGTCATCGACGAGACCCGGCAACTCCTTCACGCCTATCTCTCGCCCTCCCTGTCGTAACCCTCCCGGGCGTGCCTACCGGTCGGTATGCTCGCGGCGGGCCGATGCCCCGGCCCCGACCCGACGCTGCCCCAGGGAGACGCCATGTCCACCGCCCTGCGCATCTGCCCCCTCTGCGAAGCGACCTGCGGACTGACCCTGACGATCGACGGGTCCCGGGTCACCGGGGCGCGCGGGAACCGCGAGGACGTGTTCAGCCAGGGGTTCGTCTGCCCCAAGGGGGCCGCCTTCCCCGGGATCGACGCCGACCCCGACCGGCTCCGCACCCCCCTGGTCAGGAAGGACGGGCGGCTCCAGGAGGCGACCTGGGAGGAGGCGTTCGACACGATCGCGGCGAGAATCCGTCCGCTGATCGAGGAGTACGGGCCGGATGCCGTGGGTATCGTCCTGGGCAACCCCAATGTGCACACGATCGCCGGCGCCCTCTACCCGCCCCTGCTGATCGGCGCGTTGCGCACCCGGAACCTCTTCACGGCGTCGACGATCGACCAGATGCCCAAGCACGTCTCCAGCGGCCTGCTGTTCGGAGACCCCTTCGCGATCCCCGTGCCGGACCTGGACCGCACCGACCACCTGCTGATCCTCGGAGCCAACCCGCTGGACTCCAACGGAAGCCTGTGCACCGCCCCCGACTTCCCCGGCAGGCTCAAGGCGCTGCGCCGGCGCGGCGGCACCCTCACCGTCGTCGACCCCCGGCGCACCCGCACCGCACGCGTCGCCGACCGGCACATCGCCATCCGCCCAGGCGCCGACGCGTTCCTCCTCGCCGCGCTCGTCCACACCCTCTTCGAGGAGGGTCTCACCGACCTCGGCCCGCTCGCCGCCCAGGTGGAGGGGGTCGAGGAGGTGAGGGCCGCGGTCGGGGAGTTCAGCCCCGAGGCGGTCGCCGACGCCTGCGACGTGGACGCGGACACCATCCGCGCCCTCGCCCGGGAGCTCGCCGCCGCGCCCACCGCCGCCGTCTACGGGCGGATGGGCAGCTCCACCGTGGCGTACGGCACCCTCGCCAACTGGCTCGTCGACGTCCTGAACATCCTCACCGGCAACCTCGACCGGCCCGGCGGCGCCCTCTTCCCGCTCTCCGCCACCGCGCCCGCCCCGCGTCCCGCGGGACCCGGCAGGGGCTTCGCCCTCGGCCGCCGGCACAGCCGCGTCTCGCACCACCCCGAGGTCAAGGGGGAGTTGCCGATGGTCGCGCTCGCCGAGGAGATCGAGACCCCGGGGGAGGGCCGCATCCGGGCCCTGATCACCGTCGCCTCCAACCCCGTCCTGTCCGCGCCCGACGGGGACCGCCTCGACGCGGCCCTCGGCTCCCTCGACCTGATGGTGGCCGTCGACCCGTACCTGAACGAGACCACCCGCCACGCCGACGTCCTGCTGCCGCCGCCCCCGCCCTCCAGGAGCGCCCACTTCGACTTCGCCTTCAACGCCCTCGCCGTCCGCGACCAGGCCCGCTACACCCCGGCCGCCGTCCCCCTCGAGGCGGACCGGATGGACGAGTGCGAGATCCACGCCCGGCTGATCCTCGCCGTCTCCGGGATGCACGGGGCCCCGCCGTCCGCCGTCGACCAGCTCGCCATCGACACCACCCTCGCCAAGGCGGTGACCCAGGAGCACTCGCCGGCGTACGGGGCGGATCCCGAGGAGTTCGCGGCGGGGCTCACCGGGGACACCGGGCCCGAGCGGCGGCTCGACATGATGCTGCGTCTCGGCCCGTACGGGCTGACCCTCGACGAGCTGCGGGCCCACCCGAACGGCATCGACCTCGGCCCGCTCAAGCCGCGTCTCCCGCAGGTCCTCAAGACCCGCAGCGGACGCATCGAACTGTTCGCCGCGCCGCTCGCCGCCGACCTGCCCCGGCTGCGGGCCGCACTCGACGCCGCACCCGACGCGACCGGCGTCCAGCTCGTCGGGCGCCGCCACCTGCGCTCGAACAACAGCTGGCTGCACAACACCCCGGCCCTCGGCGGCGGTACGAACCGGTGCACCCTCCAGGTGCACCCCGACGACGCGGCCCGGCTGCGGCTCGCCGACGGCGGCCTCGCGCGGGTCAAGGGCGAGGGCGGCGAGCTGGAGGTGCCGGTCGAGGTGACCGACGGGGTGCGTCCGGGGGTCGTGAGCCTGCCGCACGGCTGGGGTCACGACCGGCCGGGCACCCGGCTGGCCGTCGCGTCCGCGCGCCCCGGAGTCAATGTCAACCAGCTGCTCGACGGCTCCCGGCTCGACCCCCTGTCGGGCACGGCCGTCCTCAACGGCTTCCCTGTCCAGGTCTCGCCCCTCCCGTGACCTGGGGTTTTGCTCGTATTGCTCACGCGTCAACGTCTTGTTAACGGCAGAAGGGGGCACCTACCGTCATCCGGACCGCCGCTCGGCGGGGTTCAAGGGTGAACGTGAGGTGTCCTCCATGCTGACCGTCCTCGGCTTCGCCATGATCGCGACCTTCCTGGTCCTGATCATGATGAAAAAGATGTCGCCGATCGCGGCGCTCGTGCTGATCCCCGCGCTGTTCTGCGTGGTGGTCGGGCAGGGGGCCCAGCTCGGCGACTACGTCATCGAAGGAGTCGGCAAGCTGGCGCCGACGGCGGCGATGCTGATGTTCGCCATCGTCTACTTCGGCGTGATGATCGACGTCGGCCTCTTCGACCCGATCGTCCGGGGCATCCTGCGCTTCTGCAAGGCCGATCCCGTACGGATCGTGGTGGGTACGGCGGTGCTCGCCGCGATCGTGTCGCTGGACGGCGACGGCTCGACCACGTTCATGATCACCGTCTCGGCGATGTATCCGCTCTACAAGCGGCTCGGCATGAGCCTGGTGGTCATGACGGGTGTCGCCGCCACCGCCAACGGCGTCATGAACACCCTGCCCTGGGGCGGCCCCACGGCCCGCGCCGCGACCGCGCTGAAGCTGGACGCCGGCGATGTCTTCGTACCGATGATTCCCGCGCTCGGCATGGGCCTGCTCTTCGTGTTCGCCCTCGCGTACGTCCTCGGGCGCCGCGAGCGGAAGCGCATCGGCTACCTGACGCTCGACGAGGCGCTGGTGCCCGAGACCGACACGGTGCTCGTCGCGGCGGGTGCCGGTGGTGCCGTCGACCTGACCAAGAAGCCTGTCGGGGGTTCCGGTGACGCGCCGGGCGAGGGCTCCGGGTCCGGCTCCGACTCCGGTTCGGGTTCCGGGTCCGGTTCCGGATCCGGTTCGGGTGAGGACGAGGGGTTCCAGGGGCTCGACCCGAACCGCGCGACCCTGCGCCCCAAGCTGTACTGGTTCAACGCCGGACTGACGGTCGCGCTGCTCGCCGCGATGATCCTCGAACTGATGCCGATCCCGGTGCTGTTCCTGCTCGGCGCCGCGCTCGCGCTCACGGTCAACTACCCGAAGATGGCCGAGCAGAAGGCGCGTATCGCCGCCCACGCGGACAACGTCCTCAACGTCTCCGGCATGGTCTTCGCCGCCGCCGTCTTCACCGGTGTGCTCACCGGCACGGGCATGGTCGAGCACATGGCCGACTGGCTCGTCGGTGCCATCCCGGAGGGCATGGGCCCGCACATGGGCCTGGTCACCGGTGTGCTCAGCATCCCGCTCACCTACTTCATGTCGAACGACGGCTTCTACTTCGGCGTCGTACCGGTCCTCGCCGAGGCGGGCGCCGCCCACGGCGTCTCGCCCCTGGAGATCGCCCGCGCCTCCCTGGTCGGCCAGGCGCTGCACATGTCGAGCCCGCTGGTCCCCGCCGTGTACGTGCTCGTCGGCATGGCGAAGGTGGAGTTCGGCGACCACACCAGGTTCACGGTGAAGTGGGCCGCGCTGACCTCGCTCGTCGTCCTCGCGTCGGGGATCCTCTTCGGCATCATCTGAGCCGAGGAGCCGAGGAGCCGAGGAGCCGAGGAGCCGAGGAGCCGAGGAGCCGAGGAGCCGAGAGGCAGGGGCCGCGGAGCCGCGACCTGGGCCGGACGGGCGACTTCGGAGGGTGGCGTGCGCATGTCGCCACCCTCCGTAGTCGTGTTGTGACAGATAGTCCGATTATCGGTTGTACTGTCCGACGAGCTCCTTCCGGAGGAACCCCGCATGACCGCTCGTACCGTCCGCCCTCTCGCCGCCACGGCGGCCGCCACCCTCACGTTCGGCGGCCTCGCCCTGGCGGGCGCGCCCTCGGCCTTCGCCGCTCCCGGCGACAACGGCGACATCAAGGTCCACAGCGTCGGCACACCCTTCGCGTCCCAGAGGGACGAAGCGAGGGTCTGCAGGTTCTACCTGTCGGCCTCCGACTTCGAGACGCTCCAGCAGGTCAACTGGGCGATCTCCCGCCAGCCGTCCGCCAACGGGCCCGCCCTCTCCGGACAGCTCACCCTCGCGTCCGGCGCGGGGCACACGGATCCGCTCTCGCTGCCGAGCGGGCAGTACCGGCTCTCGTGGACCTTCCAGGGACAGACCGTCGTGGTCAGGCCGAAGGCCTTCCAGGTCGCGTGCCCCGGTGACACCGTCGCCAGCCCGCCACCCACCGGCGGGAACGGTGGCGGCGGCAACGGCACGGGCGGGAACGGCCTCGGCCCGAACGCCACCGGCGGCAACGGTACGAACGGCAACGGCGGCAACGGCGGCAACGGCGGCAACGGCACCGGCGGCAACGGTGCGAACGGCACGGGCGGCAACGGCAGCGGCACGAACGCCGCCGGCACGAACGGCACCGGCGGCAACGGCAACAGCTGGAACGGCGGCGGCAGCGAGAGCGGCAGCAGCTGGAACAGCGGAAGCGGGAGCAGCAGTGGCAACGGCTGGAGCGGCCGGCCTCCGCAGGGCGCCGTCGGCGCGGGTGGCGGCGGCAGCGCGCAGGTCGCCGCCGACGACTCCTCCGGCTTCGGCATCGGGGCGGCCGTCGCCGCAGGCCTCGCCGGTACGGCCGGACTGGTTCTGATCCGCCGCTCGCGCCGCCGCGACAATGGCGCCGCGTAGGTTCTCGCGCCTCACGCGCCGCCAACGGCGCCTGTTCCGGCTCGCCAGGACCGTGACGGTCGCCGTGGTCCTGGTGACCGGCGTCGTCTGGTGGGCTGGTGACGAGGAACCCGACGGTCCGGCGCTCGCCGCCGCTCCGGCCGCTGCCGGCCGGGCGGGAGCGGCGGTCGGAGCGCCGGCGGCCCTCGACCACAAGGCGAAGCCCGAGACGAAGCCGGAGGCGCGGCCCGAGGTGAAACCCGAGGCGAAACCCGAGGCGAAGCCGCAGGCGAGGTCCACGGTGAAGCCGGAGGCAAGGTCGAAGGCGGCGCCCAAGGTGGCGCCCGGGGTGAGGCCGAAGGCCGTACCGTCGCCCCGGCCGTCGCCCCCGCCCGCTCCGCTGGCCCGTTCGCGTCCCGTCACCGTCGCCGTACCCGCCATCACCATCGAGGCCCCCGTGCTGGATCTCGGTCTCGACGGCGAAGGGCGGCTCGCCACACCGCCGATCGACAACCCCGATGTGGTCGGCTGGTACGCGAAGGGGGTCACCCCCGGTGAGCGCGGGACCGCCGTCGTCGTCGGACACCGTGACACCAGGACCGGACCCGCCATCTTCGTCAGCCTCGACTCGCTCAGCGCCGGCAACACCGTCCGGGTCGCACGCGCCGACGGCAAGGTCGCCGTCTTCACGGTCGACCGCGTCGTCACGTACTCCAAGACCGACTTCCCCGACAAGGAGGTGTACGGCTCCACCGGGCGGCCCGAACTGCGGCTGCTCACCTGCGGCGGAGCATTCGACCCCGGAAGGGGTTACGAGGCGAACATCGTCGTCTTCGCCCATCTCACCGACATCGCCCAGCAGATCTGAACCGGGTCCGACGGATCCCAGCCGCTCCGTCGGCCCCCTCCCCGCCGCGTCCGGCGTCTGCCCGGTCCTGTCGTGGACAGGGGGCACGCGGGGGCGGCACGATCGGCCGGGGACTGAGACCGGGGGCACGTCCGGAGGCCCTGGCGCCCAAAAACTAACAGCGCTAGTTTGGGTGTCGAACCGATCGGCAGTGTGAGGAGACATCGGATGAAGGCGCACGACGCGATGTACATCGGCGGGGAGTGGCGGCCCGCCGCTGGTCCCGACACGATCGCCGTCCTCAATCCGGCGGACGAGCAGGTCATCGCCCACGTCCCGGCCGGCACCGCCGAGGACGTCGACGCGGCGGTACGCGCCGCCCGCGCCGCCCTGCCCGGCTGGGCCGCGACCCCGCCCGCCGAGCGCGGCGCCCGGATCGCCGCCCTGCGCGACGCGCTCGCCGCCCGCGCGGAGGAGATCGCCGCCACCGTCACCGCCGAGCTCGGCGCTCCGCCGCAGCTCGCCGCCGCCGTGCACGCCGGACTGCCGATCGCCGTGGCGGGGACGTACGCCGACCTCGCCGCCACCCACTCCTTCGAGGAGAAGGTCGGCAACTCCACCGTCTACGCCGAGCCCGTCGGTGTCGTCGCCGCGATCACCCCCTGGAACTTCCCGCTCCACCAGGTCGTCGCCAAGGTCGCCCCGGCCCTCGCCGCCGGCTGCACGACCGTCCTCAAGCCCGCCGAGGACACCCCGCTGACCGCCCAGCTCTTCGCCGAGGCCGTGCACGAGGCGGGCCTGCCGGCCGGTGTCTTCAACCTGGTCACCGGCCTCGGCCCGGTCGCGGGGCAGGCCCTCGCCGAGCACCCCGACGTGGACCTCGTCTCGTTCACCGGCTCCACCGCCGTCGGCCGCCGCATCGGCGCCCTCGCGGGTGGCGCCGTCAAGCGGGTCGCCCTCGAACTCGGCGGCAAGTCCGCCAACGTCATCCTGCCGAGCGCCGACCTCGCCAAGGCGGTCTCCGTCGGCGTCGCCAACGTGATGTCCAACTCCGGTCAGAAGTGCAGCGCCTGGACCCGGATGCTGATCCCCGCGGACCGGTACGAGGAGGCGGTGGCGCTCGCCGCCGAGGCCGTCGCCAAGTACGTCCCCGGCGAGCGCCTCGGCCCCCTGGTCAACGCCAAGCAGCGGGAGCGCGTCCGCGGCTACATCGAGAAGGGCGTCGAGGAGGGCGCACGGCTCGTCACCGGCGGCCCCGAGGCCCCGCTCGAGACCGGCTACTACGTCTCCCCGACCGTCTTCGCCGACGTCACCCCGGAGATGACCATCGCGCAGGAGGAGATCTTCGGACCGGTGGTCTCGCTCCTCCGGTACGAGGACGAGGAGGAGGCCCTCGCCATCGCCAACGGCACCGTGTACGGCCTGGCCGGAGCGGTCTGGGGCGACCCGGAGGAGGCCGTCGCCTTCGCCCGGCGCATGGAGGCGGGCCAGGTCGACATCAACGGCGGCCGGTTCAACCCGCTGGCCCCCTTCGGCGGGTACAAGCAGTCCGGCGTGGGCCGGGAGCTCGGCGCGCACGGCCTCACCGAGTACCTCCAGACCAAGTCCCTGCAGTTCTGAGACGCGCACCGGCGCCACCGGCCTTTCCGGCCGCACCTGCCGTACCCGCGCCACCGTCCCCACGGGCCGCACCTGCCCCACGGGCCGCACCTGCCCCACGGGCCGCACCTGCCCTACCCGCCCCACCTGCCCCACCGGACCCGCAGTTCCGACCGACCCGTCCACGCGACTTCCGAGGAGCACCGCACGTGAGCCTGATCCGCGCCGCCGTCCTGCCCGCCGTCGGCTCCCCGCTGGAGGTCACCGGCATCGAACTCCCCGAGCCGGGCCCCGGCCAGGTCCGGGTCCGGCTCGCGGCCGCCGGCGTCTGCCACTCCGACCTGTCGCTCTCCAACGGCACCATGCGCGTGCCGGTGCCCGCCGTCCTCGGCCACGAGGGCGCGGGGACCGTGGTCTCCGTCGGCGAGGGCGTCACCCATGTCGCCCCCGGCGACGGCGTCGTCCTCAACTGGGCGCCGTCCTGCGGCAACTGTCATCCCTGCTCGCTCGGCGAGGTGTGGCTCTGCGCGAACGCCCTGGCCGGCACCGCGAACGTGCACGCCCGCACCGAGGACGGCACGGAGCTCCACCCCGGGCTCAACGTCGCCGCCTTCGCCGAGGAGACGGTCGTCGCCGCGAACTGCGTCCTGCCCGTCCCCGACGGCGTGCCGCTCACCGACGCCGCCCTCCTCGGCTGCGCCGTCCTCACCGGCTGGGGCGCGGTCCACCACTCCGCCCGGGTCCGCGAGGGCGAGACGGTCGCGGTGTTCGGCGCCGGCGGGGTGGGGCTCGCCACGCTCCAGGCGGCCCGGATCGCGGGTGCCTCGACGATCGTCGCCGTGGACGTCTCCCCGGAGAAGGAGGCGCTCGCGCGGGCGGCCGGGGCGACCGAGTACGTCGTCGCCTCGGAGACCACCGCGAAGGAGATCCGGAAGCTGACGGGGGGCCATGGGGTCGACGTGGCCGTCGAGTGCGTCGGCCGCGCCGTCAGCATCCGTACCGCATGGGACTCCACCCGGCGCGGCGGCCGCACCACGGTCGTCGGCATCGGCGGCAAGGACCAGCAGGTGAGCTTCAACGCCCTGGAGATCTTCCACTGGGGCCGCACCCTCGCGGGCTGTGTCTACGGCAACTCCGACCCGGCCGTCGACCTGCCGGTCCTCGCCGAGCACATCCGCGCCGGGCGCCTCGACCTGAGCGCGCTCGTCACCGAACGGATCACCCTGGATGGCATCCCGGGCGCCTTCGAGAACATGCTCGCGGGCAAGGGCGGCCGGGCCCTGGTGGTCTTCCCCTGACACCGGGCGGCCCCGCCCGCGAGGAAGCCCGTACCGACGTTTCGGTACGGGCTTCCGCGCGTCGGGATCACGTCACGTCGGGGACCGCGTCGCGTCACCGACCGCGTCCCGTCACGGACCGCGTCACCGACCGCGTCGCATCGCGTCACGGACCCCTTCACGGTCCGCGTCGCGTCGCGCCGCCGATCGACGTCGCGTCACAGGTCCAGCACGAGCCGGGCGCCGCGCGAGCGTCCCACGCAGATCATCATCGTCGCCCCCGAGGCCTTCTCGTCCTCGCCGAGCACGGAGTCGTGGTGCTCGGGCGTCCCGGCGATCACCTTCGTCTCACAGGTGCCGCAGAAGCCCTCCTCGCAGGAGTACGCGACACCGGGCACCACCTCGCGCACGGCGTCGAGCAGGGTGCGGCCGGGCGGGACGTGCACGGTCCGCCCGCTCCGCCGCAGCTCCACCTCGAAGCCGTCACCGGCCCCGGAGTCCGCTCCGGCGTGCTCCCCGGAGTCCGCCGCGGACTCCCGCGCCGGCGCCGCCCCGAACCGTTCCGTGTGCAGGGCGCCCGGCCACCGTTCCTCCACCGCCCGCAGCAGTCCCTCGGGCCCGCAGCAGTACACGGCCGTCTCCGCCGGAAGCTCCGCCAGGACACCGTCCAGGTTGGGCAGCCCCGCCGTGTCCTGCGGGACGAGCGTGACCCCGGGGAGCGCGGAGAGCTCCTCGCGGTACGCCATGGCCGTCAGGCTCCGGCCCCCGTACAGCAGGGACCACGACCCCGGCGGAAGCGAGCGGACCATCGGGAGCAGCGGGGTGATGCCGATGCCGCCCGCGATGAACAGGTACCGCTCGGCGGGCACCAGCGGGAAGCGGTTGAACGGGCCCCGCACCCCGAGGACCGTGCCCGCGCCGACGGCGGTGTGGACCTCCTCGGATCCGCCCCGGCCGTCGCGCTCCCGCAGGACCCCGAGCCGGTACGTGCTCCGGTCCGCCGGGTCCCCGCAGAGCGAGTAGTGCCGGACCGCCCCGGACGGCAGCGTCACCTCCAGATGGGCGCCGGGCTCCCACGGGGCCAGCCGGGCGCCCGTGGGATCGGTGAGTACGAGCCCCAGGACGCCCTCGGCCTCGGGCACGACCGCCCGGACCGTGAGCCGGGCGGTGAGCGGGACTGTGGTGGACATCGTCACCTCGGGTCTCGTGTCGGCGGCAGCAGCGGCTCCGGCCACACCCGGCACAGCACCCCGTACAGAACGGCCGCGACCGCGAAGGAGGCCGGCAGGCTCAGGTCGACCCCGCCCGTGAGATCGGTCAACGGGCCGGTGTACAGCGGGTTGTTGACCCAGAGCACCCCGACGACCGAGCCGAGCGCGAAGGCCGTGGCGGCCCGCGGGTTGACCCCGCCGGCGTACCAGTACCGGCCGCCCCCGCCCGTGGTGAACGTGCGCAGCGCCTCCGCGTCGTACCTGCCCCGGTGGAGCACGTACCCGACGAAGAGCACCGCCGCCCACGGGGCGACGACGGTCAGCAGCAGCGTCACGAACGCCGACATCGCGTCCATGGCGTCGTACACGACCGCCCCGAGGTACAACACGGCCGCCGCGAGCACCGCGACCACCGTGGTGACGGCGGCCCGTGAGGAGCGCCAGAACACGGAGTTGGCGGAGAGCCCGGCCGCGTACAGGCAGAGTCCGGCCTGCGGCAGGGTGCCCGCGAAGCCGAACACGACAACAGCGACCGCGAACCAGCCGGGCACCGCGTCCGTCAGGCCCTGGAGCCACGGCTCGTCGGGGACGGGGAAGAGGGTCGTCACGTACGCGCCGGTGAGCAGCGCGGCGAGACTGCTGAGGAACATGGAGACCCCGCTGGCCCGCACGACCCGGCCGGTGGGCGTCGAGGCGGGCATGAAGCGGGTGTAGTCGCCCTGGAAGGTGGCGTACGACAGGGGCACGGTGGCGGAGGCGGTCGCCGCGAGCAGCCAGGTGTGCAGGGTGCTGTCGAGCGCGAGCGTCCCGCCGGCGTAGCCCGCGTCGAAGTCCGGGGCCAGGACGAGCACGGTGCCGAGGAGGACCGCGCCGCCGGTGACCGCGGTGACCTTGTAGGTACGGACGAGGGTCTCGTGGCCGCGCACGGCGACCAGCGCGACCGCCGCGGCGGTCACGAACATCGCGGCGGTCAGGGCGCCGGGGCCCGTGGGGGTGGAGAACAGCCGGTGGCCGGCGACCATGACGGCGGTGCCGCCCGTCCAGACGGCGATCGCGAAGAAGCCGAGCGCGGTGACCACGGTGAGGACGTTGCCGACGACCCTGCCCCGTACGCCGAAGTGCGCGCCGCTCGACACGGGGTCGTTGGTGCCGGTCCGGACGCCGAAGCGGGCGAGCGGCGCGAGCAGCGCCGTGCCGACGGCCACGCCGACGGCGATGGCGCTCGCCGAGGCCCACCAGCCGAGGCCGAAGACGACGGGCAGCGCGCCGAGCACGACCGTGCCGAAGGAGAACTGCGCGGAGGGCCAGATCCAGCCGAAGTCGCCCGGGGTCGAGGTGCGTTCGGCCTCGGGCACCGGGGCGATGCCGTCGTGGTCGACGGCCGCACGGGGCGGCGTCACGGTGGACGCCGCCCCGGTCGGTGTGGTGGTCATGCGGCGCCCCCTGACGGGGCGGCCCCGGGAACGGCGGCTTCGGTGGGGGCGGCCGCCCGGCTGTCGTGGACGGGGTCGCGCTGCTCGGGGATGCTCAGGTCCCCGGGCAGCACGTCCACCACGCGGATGTCCGCGCAGGCCGCTCCCGCCAGGCGCTCCCCGCTGGTCAGGTCGAAGGTGGTGTGGTGCAGGGGGCAGGTGATGCGCAGCCTGTCCCCGTCGACCCTGCCGTACTTGAGCCGGCCCCCGCGGTGGGGGCAGACGGCGGCCGCGAGGACCTTGCGGCCGCCGACCTCGACGAGGACCAGGTCCTCGGTCACCTGGCGGACGGTGGGCTCGTCGGAGCCCCGCCGCCGCCCCGCGGGCACGGCCGTCATGCGACGGTCTCCCGGGCTCGCGCGACGGCCGCCTCGGTGGCCGTGCCGACGATGTCGGAGGCCAGGCGCACGCCCGCCCAGATCTTCGCCAGGTCCGGCTCCTCGAGCGTCCGGATCGCCGTGCGCATATGACTGCTGTGGTACGAGTCGATGTAGAGGTGCTCGGTGTAGTAGGCGTCATGGGTGATCCCGAGCCGCCGCGCCGCCCGGGCGTAGCTCTGGAACGCGTACAGCACACTGGTCTCGAAGTAGGCGTACGCGCCCAGGAAGTACTGCGGCGAGGGGGCCCGGCTCGCCAGCCAGTGGAACATGTTGACGTAGGCGAAGCACTCGGGGGTCGTCTCGTCGAGGTAGTCGTCGAGCCGGAGGCTCATGCCGAGCTCGGTGAGGAGGTCGCGGTAGAGCTGGGAGTGCGCCTTCTCCTCGTTTCCGCAGCCGAGTTCGTCGATGAGGACGCGGAAGACCGCCATCGCCGAGCGGTACGGCAGCCGGGGCACGACCGGGAGCAGCGACTCCGACTCGGTGAGGCCGTCGAGCGCGAACTGCCGCACCACGACCTTGAACTGGTCGAGCGTCGCGTGCTCGGCGAGGAAGGTGGCGCTCTCCGGGAGCGACGCCTCCTCCTCGGCGAGGAACTCCTTGAGGGCCTGGAGAAGCTCGCCGGGCGAGCCGAACCGGGGCGCGGAGGCCTCGTACGCCCGTGCCTTGGGAAGGATCCAGCGTTCCTCGATCGCGGTCATCGACCCGTAGTCGCCGAGGTTGGGGACCCGCCGGTAGAGGCCGTGCAGCTCGCGCTGGGAGGTCGCGGCCGGGGCGGTGATCGAGTGCGCGGCCACCGGGACGGCGGCCGGGGCGGACGCGGAGGGAGCGGCGGGGGTCGTGCTCATGCCGCCTTCGCCTCCTCGTGCACGGTCGGGGAGGCGATCACGCCGCGCCGGTGCAGTTCCTTCTTGACCCAGCGGTACCAGTCGTCCTTGAAGACGCCGTACCGCTCGCAGACGGTGTTGATCTCCGTCTGCCGGTCGGGGGTCGGGTCGACCAGCATCGCGTTGCACAGCGAGGGTTCGAGGTTGGCCAGCGGGCCGATGAAGCCGTCGATGCCCCGGGCGTCGACGAGGAGGTTCTCCCAGCCCTCGAAGACCGGGATGCCGGTGCCGGCCTCGGCCATGTTCCGGGTGAAGGCGGCGTCGCCGCTGGACTCCTTGATGCCGACGATCCCCGGGATCTCCTTGCAGATCCGGATCAGGGTGTCGAACTCGATGCGATTGCCCGAGAGCGCCTCCTCGTTGTAGAGGAAGATCGGGATGTCGAGGGCCGCGCGGATCGCCTTGTAGTGCTCGACGATGTCGTCCTGCGTCACCTCGGCGCCGAAGGGCGTGGTGACGACGACGGCGTCGGCGCCGATCGCGGCCGCGGTCCGGGCCCGGTCGATCACCGCGTCGGTGTCGGGGAGCTGGATGCCGGCGAGGACGGGCAGACCGCCCGCGTGCCGGACGGTGTACGTGACGACGTCCTGCCACTGCCGCGCGTCGAGCTTCCAGCCCTCGCCGGAGGTCAGGGCCGGCATGAAGCCGTTGACCTCGGCGCGGATGTGGTCCAGGAGACGGACGACGCTCGGCTCGTCGACGACGCCGTGCTCGTCGAACGGGGTGATCAGCGGGACGACGGTCCCGGAGTAGGTGCCAGGCATGAGTGGGGTGCCCTTCGGAACGACTTCAGAGGGTTTCGGAGACGACCTTCAGGACCAGCGACCGCTGGTAGAGGTCCTCCAGGTACGCCGGGAACGAGGGCTCCTCGCCGAGGGCGGGAGCGTCGGCCGGGACGAGCGGGGCCAGCGGTACGACGGGCAGGCCGGCCGCCGCCCGGACGAGCCGGGGGCTCGCCGTGTGGAGCACGCCCCCGCGGCCGATGACCTGGGCGAGCAGCAGACGTTCATGGGTGGGCAGACCGTCGAGCGCGGGCTCGTCGAAGGCCCGGCGGACGTCGGCCTCGGCGTAGGCGATCCGGTCGATCGCCAGGTCCGTGTGGAGGACGTCCATGAACGGGTAGTACTCGTCCTGCAGTTCCCGCTCGTAGCCCCACACGAGGTCGTCGCAGCGGCCGACCTGCTCCCAGCTCATGACGACCCCGCCCGCCTCCCCCGCGGCCAGCCGGCCGGCGAAGAAGGCCTTGGCGGCCACGCGGACCGCGTCGTCCTTGCTGTGCATGCCCATGAACGTGGTGGCGTCGATGAACACCACCGGGTCGGCGTCAGACGGCATAGCGCTCGAGCACCTTCCGCATCCGCTCCATGGCGCCGGCGAACAGCTCCGGCTCGCGGGCCAGGGCCAGGCGCACGAAGCGCTCGCCCTTCTCCTTGGTGTTCCAGTAGAAGAACGTGCCCGGCAGGACGTACACCTCCTCGTCGAAGAGGACGGCCTGGAGCTGGGTGGCGGTCAGGTGCTCCGGCTTGATGCGGAACCAGGCGACGCTGGTGCCGACGACCGGCTCCTGGAACTCCAGGATGGTGCCGCTGAGGGCGTTGCGGGCGGCCTCGCCGTTGGTGCGGATGATGTCGCGGACGGAGGCGAAGCCGTCGGTGATGGAGTCCTCGACGTACTGCGTGACCATGTTGAGGACGAACGGCGAGACGTTCAGGAGGACGCTGGTGTGGAGGTTGTAGACCTCCTCCTGGATGTCCCGGCTGGCCGTGATCATGGCGCACTTGGCGTCCTGGATCGGCCAGGTCTTGCCGGTGTCCTCCATGACCATGTAGGTGACGCCGGACTCCTCCAGGAGCCGGTAGATGTCCACCCGGCCGATGCCCTCGTCACAGAGCGCGAAGGACGCGAAGCAGAAGTCCATCACCAGGACCTTGTCGTGGTCCACGCAGTAGCGGACGACCTCGCGGAAGCCCTCCAGCTTCTCGGCGAGCAGGGTGAACCCGGTGGGGTTGTTGGGGTCGACGAGGTAGATCGAGTCCGCGGTGATCTCCTCGACGAGCCGCTCGTAGATGGAGTCCTTGTCGTGCAGCGCCGACTCGGCGAACGGGGCGATCGGCACCTGCATGTTGCGCAGCAGGTCGACCAGGTTGTCGAAGCAGGGCTCGACCAACTGCACCGACATCCCGCGCTGCTTGAGGAACATGCCGGCGACCATGGTCGACACGCTCGCGGAGTACGAAAGGAGCGTGCGGCCCATCGCACGGGCGGTGGGCTGCTGGTGCAGCCGGAAGAAGGCGTCGAGGAACTGCCGCTCGAAGTGCGCCTGCTGCTTCGACTCGGACTCGTGCCACAGCTCGGGAAGCCGCGAGACGATCCGCTCCTGGGAGGTGGACTGACGCTGGTGGGTGTGCGCGTCGGCCAGGTTGAACCGTGTCTTCAGGGCTTCGATCTCGTGCTGGGTGAGGTCGACGAACGTGCTGACGTCTGCCTTGTCGGTCAACGACATGAAGAACTCCCGCTGTCGATACGAATCTCCGTCCGGAATTCCGGCGGCGTGAATGACTTTAGGAGCTTCGACCGCCCTTGCGAATAACGGCCGGGTCACGCAATTAATAATCACCGCGATGTTCTGCCGGCGAAAAAAAGGAACGACGGCCAGGCATTCCTCGTAAAGG